>NZ_DASRBZ010000573.1:0-4907 GCF_035653355.1 Mycobacterium sp.
GTGGAGAAGGGCGCCCGCGCCCAGCTCGAGCAGGGTCTGACTCAGGACCACGTCCCGGTCGTGGATGTGAAGGTGACCCTGGTCGACGGCAAGGCGCACAGCGTCGACTCGTCGGACTTCGCCTTCCAGATGGCGGGTGCGCTGGCGCTGAAGGATGCCGCAGCGGCGACCAAGGTGATCTTGCTCGAGCCGATCGACGAAATCTCGGTGCTGGTGCCCGACGATCTTGTCGGCGCGGTGATGAGCGATCTGTCCGGGCGGCGTGGCCGGGTGCTGGGCACCGATACTGCCGGCGATGAGCGCACTGTGGTGAAAGCCGAAGTGCCGCAGGTCGAGTTGACGCGCTACGCCATCGACTTGCGCTCGTTGTCGCATGGCGCTGCGTCGTTCACTCGGTCGTTCGTGCGCTACGAGCCCATGCCGGAATCCATCGCCGCCCGGGTGACGAAAGCGGACTGATCCGTTACTGGGCCAGCCAGGCTAGGGTCGCGGCGAGGTCTTTGATATCGACGCCGATGCCGCGGCACTCATCGATGCCCCGGTCGTATAAGCCCGAAATGGCATCGGACACAAGCACGATCCGAAAGTCGCGTTCGGACGCCTCGTAGATCGACGTGCGGGGGCAATTGGGAAAGTTGCAGCCGGCGAATACGAGCGTGTCGCAGCCGGCGTCACGAAGGTGTTCCTCGAGCCTGGTCTCGTAGAAGGCGCCCCACCGCGGTTTGTAGATCACATGCTCGGCGGGCCCGATCTGCTGGAAGCCACCCTCGAGCAGCAATTCATGGTCGAGCGCAACGGGATTCGGCAACAGCTCGGGCGCTATTTGCGAGCCTGCGCTGCCCGGCGCGGCGATCTTGGCGCCTTGCTGGACGGAGTGCCGGCGCGCCAGGTCCACATTGGAACCGTCCGGTCGGTACAGCCTTACCACATGGATGATCGCTAAGCCTTTGTGACGGAACGCCGTTGCCAACTTCGCCATCTGCGGGATGGCGTCGCGTGTTCCGGCCACGGGTAGTGGAGCGCCGTCTTCGTAAAAGTCGCGTTGGACATCGATGAGGATGAGCGCCGCCGAACCGGGCACAGGGCGGGTGTACCGATCGCTCATGGGTCTTGTCTAACAGACGGCGAGGGTTGTCCACAGTTGGGTTTTCATCCACACGCAGCCTTCGCGACTGGCAAACCCGCAAACGTGAAGACGGCCTCACCGAATGGAGCCCACCACCGCACCTCGACCGCGGCCAACCCCGCATCAACCTGTTCCACCACCCGGAAAAACTCCTCCGCGAAGACAACGACGAAAACGATCCTTAGAGCTGCAGGCGCCAGTCGCGTATCGATACCTTTTGCTGAGCACCCAGGCAACGCGGGTCTCCCAGCTGCCACGGCGAAGTTCCGCGGCGAATCCGAGTTTGCTGGCCGCCAAATAGGGTAGATATTAAGGAAAGCAACGTGGTGCGACTGGCCGCACCAATTCGAAGGGGTGGACAGGATGCGAAGAGCGCTTCGACATGCATTTGTCGTGGCAGGGGCTGCGCTAGCGGCTATGGCGGTCTCGGCGAGCCCTAGCTTGGCGGCAAGCGCCCCGCCGCAGGCGGCTCCCGGCATCGCATCCATCCAGCCAGCCAACGGCCAGCTCGTGGGCGTCGCCCATCCGGTCATCGTCACTTTCAGCAAGCCCGTCATCGACCGCCCCGCCGCCGAGCGGACAATCAAGATCACTTCCCCGAGCCACACGACCGGGCGGTTCAGCTGGGTCGATGACAACACGGTGCAGTGGACGCCCGACCAATTCTGGCCGCCCCACAGCACAGTCAAGGTGCAGGTGCACGCGTTGACGACCGGCTTCGAAACCGGCGATGCGGTAAAGGCAGTAGCCAGCATCTCCGCACATACGTTCACCGTCAGCATCAACGGCGAGGTAGTCCGCACGATGCCGGCGTCGATGGGCAAGCCAAGCCGCCCGACACCGATGGGCTCCTTCACCGCCCTGTCGAAAGAGCGCACCGTCACCTTCGATTCGCGCACGATCGGCATCCCGCTGAGTTCGCCTGAGGGCTACCTGATTCAAGGGCAGTACGCCGTGCGGGTCACGTGGAGCGGTGTGTACGTGCACTCGGCGCCCTGGTCGGTCGACTCTCAGGGCTATGCGAACGTCAGCCACGGTTGCATCAACCTCAGCCCGGACAACGCTGCCTGGTATTTCGACACCGTGCACATCGGCGATCCGATCATCGTGGACGCCTGACAACGGACCGCACGTTCGCGGGCCGAGGGGACGACCCCGCTCGAGCGCGACCACGCCTACCCTCGACGTCATGCCCAACACACTGCAAGACCCCAAAGTCGCAACCGCCCTTGAGCGCATGTATGCCGAGACCCGTGAACAGATGGCGCAGTTGCGTGGCAAGCGCGACGAGTTGCAGCGGCTGTCCTCGGCGAGCGCGCAGGAACGTGCCGACGCGATGAGCGACTTCTACATCCCAGTCACGCCCGACGCCGGCCGGCTGCTGTATTCCCTGGTGAGAGCGGCTCGACCGACAACCATCGTCGAATTCGGCATGTCTTTCGGGATTTCGGCCATCCACTTGGCCTCGGCGGTGCGCGACAACGGCAGCGGCCGTGTCATCACAACGGAACTCAGCACCACGAAGATCGCCGCTGCGAAGAAGACGTTCGCTGACATCGGGTTGGACGATCTGATCACCGTGCTGGAAGGTGACGCGCTGTCGACCCTGACGAGCGTGGATGGCCCAGTCAACTTCCTACTGCTCGACGGGTGGAAAGAGCTGTACCTGCCGGTGCTCAAGCTGCTCGAACCGCAGCTGTCACCCGGCGCCCTGATCGTCGCGGACAACACTGAAATGGCCGACACCAAGCCCTACCTGGACCACGTACGCAACACCGAAAACGGTTATGTCAGTGTCAACTTCAGCGCCCGGGAAGCAGACAGCATGGAAATCAGCTGTCGCGTCTGATCAGCAGCTGGTGTTAGGAGACTTTCGATGACGTTGACAAAAGCACGGGCGGTGCGCTTCGACCGCTACGGCGGTCGCGACGTGTTGTACGTGACCGACATGGACATGCCCTCCCCGGGCCCCGGTGAGGTGCTCGTCGAGGTCCACGCCGCCGGCATCAACCCCGGCGAAGCCGGGATCCGTCAGGGTGCGATGCACGAGATATTCCCTGCCACGTTTCCCTCTGGGGAAGGTAGTGATCTTGCTGGCGTCGTGATCGCGGTGGGAACTAATGTGAGCGAGTTCTCAGTCGGCGACGAAGTGATGGGATTCAGCTTGCGCCGGTCCAGCCACGCGACTCATACTGTCGTGCCGGTAGGTCAGCTGATCCACAAACCACCCGAATTGAGTTGGGAGGTAGCGGGTTCCCTGTACGTCGTCGGCGTCACCGCTTACGCAGCCGTGCGCGCGGTGGCGCCGCAACCCGGTGAGACAGTGGCCGTTTCGGCGGCGGCCGGCGGTGTTGGCAGTCTCGTCGTGCAACTGTTGGTTCGCCAGAATGCGCGGGTGCTGGGCATCGCATCGCGAAACAGCGCCGATTGGCTCCAAGCCCACGGCGTCATCCCGGTCGAATACGGCGAGGGGCTCGCCGGCCGGCTGCGGCAAGCCGCACCTGATGGTATCGACGCGTTCATCGACTTGTTCGGACCCGAATATGTGCAATTGGCGGTAGATCTGGGGGTACCGCCGCAACGGATCGAGACCATCATCTCGTTTCAGAAGGCAGCCGAAGTCGGCGCCAAAACCGAAGGCAGCATGGACGCCTCGACGCCGGAAGTGCTCGTGGAAATGGCTGAGCTGGTCGCTTCACGCGCCATCGATTTCGACATTGCCGCTACCTACCCGCTCGACCAGGTCACCGACGCTTTCGAGCGGCTCGAGCAGCGGCACACTCACGGCAAGATCGTTCTGCTGCCCAACTGACGGTTACCGCAGTGATTCTTCCAGCCACGGCGTCAGCCATTTCACACCCTCGGGCGTCAGGTGCACACCGTCACTGCGCACCTGAATCCCGTCGACCTTAGCGGTGTAGATGCCGTCGGGGCACAGCTTCTTATTCAGGTCGAGCAGCGATACATTTGGGCGCCGTCCAATCGTGCGGCGCAGCAATGTGTTCCACTGATCGACTCGATCAGGTTGATCTTCCGGGTAGAGCGTTCCGTCCGCTCGCTCGCCCCGCCGACTGTAGGGCACCGTGGCCACCGACAGCCGAACACCAGTACTGCTGAAAACATCCAGCGCGCGTTGCAGTTCGGCGGCAAGGTATGCGTCGAACGTCGGATCACCGATGTGAGTCCAGCGTCCTTCATTGACCCGATCGACCGTCTCCCAGCGCCCGATAATCAGCAGCGCGACGTCCGGTTGGTCGGCGGCGATCTGCGCAGGCCATCTGGTTGGCCAGTTTTCACATTCGGGTTTCTGGTCGAGGGTTTGGCCGAGATACCGATACGGGCCGCCGCGCACCAAGCTGCACCCGATGATCGTGTGATCGACGAAGTGGAAGCCCGGCGTTGAGGGAAGGTAGTGCATCAACGTCCAGGCGATCGAGTCGCCGAAGACCGATACGGTAAATGGGCGGTTGGGATTTCGCTGCCCGACCGGATGCACCGGAACTACCGGTGGCGAGGGCGAAACCGCAGCAACCGAAGACACACCCGGTGGCAGGCTACGGTCAAGTCCGGCACGAGGACCCGTGCCCACCGGCACAATCAGCAGCGTTGCCGCTACTGCGCTACCAATGGTGGCGCCGGCCAGCGGCAACAGCGGTACACGTATCGGGCGCCACCGCCGAACCGGCTGTTCGACCACCCACCATGACGCGGCGGCCACCGTAACGGTGACGGCGCAGCGAACGCCGAACAACCGCCATCCGGACCATCCTGTGCGCTCCCC
>NZ_DASRBZ010000574.1:0-4585 GCF_035653355.1 Mycobacterium sp.
GCAAAGAGATGATCAAGGTCCGCGGATTTCAGGTGGCGCCCGCTGAAATCGAGGCGGTGTTGCACGGTCATCGCGCAGTCAAGGACTGCGCGGTGTTCGGTGTGCCCGACGGCGTCAACGGCGAAGCGGTGGTCGCCGCCGTCGCGACGCAGACCCCGGTCGATGCCGCCGAACTCACCGATCGGGTCGCCGAGCGGCTGGCATCGTATAAACGGCTGAGCCGCGTGGTCTTCGTGTCCGACATTCCTCGGCTGCCTTCCGGGAAGGTGCTGCGCCGAGTACTGAAGGAGCGCTATGGATGTACGTCTGACCGCTGAACAGCAACAGCTGCGCGACGCCGCCGCTAAGCTCGCCGACGATCTCGGACCGGGTTCGGTGCAGGCTCTCGAGGATGAGGTCCGTATTGCGCGGCTGGACAAGCAGATTGAGGCGACGGGCTGGCGAGCGCTGCGCTCCGATGGTGCCTCCGGCGTCGAAGTGGCTATCGTCGCCGAGGAGTTCGGCCGCGGTCTGGTCGACGCCCCGTTTCTGGGACCGGTGCTGGCCGACGACTTGGCCCGCCATGTCGGTGTCGACGCGGGTGCGACGGTCGCGGTCGACGGTCGGGGCATCGACGCGCGCGGATATCGGCGCGCCTTGCTGCTCGACGGGGCCACGGTGCTGGCCGTCGACATCCACGCGGTGGGTGGCGGTGCGGACCTGACCAGAGCGGAGGCCGGCTTCCTGGGATCGCCTGCTGCCGTGGGCGAAATAGCCGACAACATTGCGGCACGATGGCTGGCGCTGGCGTTGGTCGCCACGACCGCCGACCTCGTCGGAACTGCGCGCGGCGCCCACAGTTTGGCGTGTGACTACGCGAAAATCCGTGAGCAGTACGGCAAACCCATCGGCTCATATCAAGCGGTGGCGCACATGCTGGCCGAAAGCCTGGCGCTGATCGAGGGATCGGTCAGCGTGTCACGGCACGCTGCCTGGGCGGTCGACGAACTCGACGCGGACCAAGCGATTCGGGCTGCCCGAGTCGCGAAAATCTACTGCGCCCGCGCCGCACGCACCGTGTGTGAGACCACCGTGCAGGTGCACGGCGGCATCGGCAACACCTGGGATTGCCTGGCTCATGTCTTTTTGCGCCGGGCGTTGACTTCCACCGAGCTGTGGCCCGTGAAGCTGGAGGAGATCGACATTGGACTTTCGTGATTCACCGGAGGAAGCGGCTTTCCGGGAGCGGCTGCGCTCATGGCTTTCGGTGCACGCCAAGGAGTTCCCCAGCTCCGGCGACGAGTATTGGGCACGGCAAGGGGAGTGGCACCGGGCCTTGTACCAAGCCGGCTTCTTCGGGTTGTCCTGGCCAAGCGAGTACGGCGGCCACGAGCTGCCGCCGGTGTACGACGTCATTCTCGACGAGGAGCTGGCCCGCGCCGGTGCTCCGCCGCGGCCCAGCCTGGGCTATCTGGTGGTGGGTCTGAGCCGGCACGGCAGCAAGGAGCTGCAACGGCGGTTTCTGCCCGGGATGATCAACGGCACCGAGCGCTGGTGCCAAGGCTTCAGCGAACCTGGCGCCGGCTCCGATCTGGCGTCGCTGACAACCACCGCCACCCGGGACGGCGACACCTACGTCGTGCACGGCCACAAGATTTGGACCAGCTACTCCGACGTCGCTGATTGGTGTCTGTTGCTGGCCCGCACTGATCCCGATGCGAAACGCCACCGCGGTCTGTCAGCGTTCGTGATCTCGATGAAACAGCCTGGTGTGCAGCAACGTCCGCTGCGCATGATGAACGGTGTCACCACCGAGTTCGGACAAGTGTTCTTCGACGGCGCGACGGTGCCGGCCGATCACATGGTCGGCGCACCGGGTGAAGGCTGGGCACTGGCCATGACCGTGGTCGCACATGAACGGGAACCTTCCACGCTCGGATATGCCGCCCGATACGGCAAGCTGGTGCGCGACCTGGCGGCGAGCACCGCTGGCCCGCCCGCTCCTGAAGTGGTTTGGGCCGCAGTGCAAAGCGAGATGCTGACCCATCACGTGCGGCGGCGGCTGTCAGAACAGCTCGACGGTATGTCACACGGGTCGGACGGATCCCTGGACAAGCTGCTGATGACCTGGGTCGAGCAGTCGGTCGGGCACGCGGCGCTGGCGGTTGGCGGCACCCGCGACCCGGAGCTGCTGAGCGCCTATTTGTACAGCCGCGCCCAAAGCGTCATGGGCGGCACATCGCAGATCCAGAAAAACATCATCGCCTCGCGCCTTTTGGGATTGGGAGTTTGACGTGTACGACATGCCGGAGGAAATCGACGTTCAAGCCGACGGGCCGCTGCGGATCATCACGCTGAACCGCCCGGATGCGCTCAATGCGGTCAACGACAGCCTTCACACCGGGCTGGCGCAGCTGTGGCCTCGGCTCAGCGACGACCGCACCGCTCGCGCCGCGGTGCTCACCGGCAGCGGCCGGGCGTTCTCGGCGGGCGGCGACTTCCACTACCTGGCCGAGCTGGCGCAGGATGCCGATCTGCGCGCCAAGACCATCGCGCACGGCCGCGAGATTGTGCTGGGCATGGCGCGCTGCCGAGTTCCGGTGATAGCGGCCGTAAACGGGCCCGCCGTCGGGTTGGGCTGCAGTCTGGTGGCTCTCAGCGACATCGTCTACATCGCCGAAGAGGCCTACCTCGCCGATCCACACGTGCAGGTGGGGCTGGTGGCCGCCGACGGCGGGCCGATCACCTGGCCGCTGCACATCAGTCTGCTGCTCGCCAAGGAGTACGCCTTGACCGGTGCCCGGATCTCCGCGGTGCGGGCGGTGGAACTCGGCCTGGCCAACCATGTGGTAGCTGATCCGGTGGCCGAGGCGGTGGCCGCCGCCAAGCGGATCATGGAACTGCCGCAACAGGCCGTCGAGAACACCAAGCGGGTGCTCAATGTCCACTTGGAGCGGGCAGTGCTCGCCACGCTCGACTTCGCCCTGACGGCGGAGAATCAGTCGTTCCAGACTGAGGACTTCCGCTCGATCGTCGCCAAGCTGACTGCCGGAAAGA
This sequence comes from Mycobacterium sp., assembly GCF_035653355.1. Classification (GTDB taxonomy): domain Bacteria; phylum Actinomycetota; class Actinomycetes; order Mycobacteriales; family Mycobacteriaceae; genus Mycobacterium. The sequence goes on from NZ_DASRBZ010000574.1 coordinate 3,037, forward strand.
ACTGACCTCAGCGCATTAGGCGGCCGCGAGCGTGACGGTGCAGTCACGCTCGGCGGCCAACGTGACGCTAGCGGCGCGTTCGAGGCGCGTCATTTCGGTGGGAAACGCAGCGCGCCGTCGAGCCGCACGACTTCGCCGTTGAGGTAGTCGTTTTCGACGATGCTCTGCACGAACGCCGCGTACTCCGCCGGCTGCCCCATCCGCTTCGGGAACGGCACCTGCGGGCCCCAGTACGCCTCCAACTGGTCGCCAGCCTGGCCGTAAGCGGGCGTCAAGAAGGTGCCGGGAGCGATGGTGACGACGCGGATGTCGAGCGGCGACAGGTCCCTTGCCGCGACCAGGGTCATGGAGACGACCCCGCCTTTGGCCGCCGCGTAGGGCAGCTGACCGATCTGTCCTTCGTATGCTGCGATCGATGCGGTGTTGACGATGACACCGCGCGCACCGTCCACCGGTTCCTGGCGCGCCATGGCGGCAGCGGCCAACCGCATCACGTTGAACACACCGGTCAAGTAGACGTCGATCGTCGTCTTGAACCCCTCGAGGTCCAGTGGGCTGCCGTCTTTGCCGACCAGCCGTCCCCCGCTTGCCGGGCCGCCGTGTGCATCCACCGAAATCCGCAGCGGGCCAAGGGATTCAGCTTCCGAGATCGCTGCCTGAACGTCGTCGGTGTTGGTGGCGTCGGTCCGCACATAGCGAGCACCGAGCTCGCTTGCCAATTCCTTGCCTTTGTCGTCGGCTAAATCGGCGACGACCACCTGGGCGCCTGCGGCATGCAGCCGGCGAACGGTGGCCTCGCCGAGACCGCCGGCACCGCCGACGACGAGCGCGGAGCTCCCACTGATCTGCATACGGTTTCCCTTCTTGCAACGCGTACTCTCGTATGGAGAGAATAATGTTCTCATATCGCTGCGAATGGAGAGACCACCGTGCCTGAAGCCGTCATCGTGTCCGCCCTGCGCACTCCCATCGGCACCGCGAAGAAAGGAACGCTGCGCGACACCAGCGCCTACGACCTCGCACATCATGTGGTCTCAGAAGCCGCTGCCGGGCTCGACTCAGCGCCGGTAGACGACGTGATCCTCGGCGAAGGGCTTTACGGCGGCGGCGTCGTGGCTCGGCACGCAGCGATCACCGCGGGACTGACCTCGGTGCCCGGGCTGGCCAACAACCGGCATTGCGCGGCCGGGCAGGCGGCGGTACAAAGCGCCGCGGCCAGCATTCGCGCCGGCATGGACCAGCTGATCATCGCCGGCGGGGTGAACTCGGCGTCGACGTCGCCGCGCTCGCGCATCCAGGTGGACGGTGAATGGGTCGACTGGTTCCCACCGACCCACCCCGACCGGCCGGACGCCCCGAACCTCGACATGTCGATCACCGTCGGGTGGAACGCAGCCGTCAAGGCGGGCATCAGCCGCGAGGACATGGACGCCTGGGCGTTACGGTCGCACCGCAATGCCATCTCCGCAATCGACGAGGGCCGCTTCAAAGAAGAGATCGTTCCGATCGAAACACCGCACGGGCTGTTTTCGGTCGACGAGCATCCGCG
>NZ_DASRBZ010000575.1:0-7661 GCF_035653355.1 Mycobacterium sp.
AATGCCGCGGAAGCGCACCCGCATCGGCAGCGCCACGACATGTAGGCGGTCCAGGATGTCTTGCAGGCGGGGCCGCGGCGGTGTCAACGGGGATACACCTGGCGGCCCGCCAGGAAGGTGGCGCGCACGTCGAGGTCGGCGATGTCTTCGGGCGGCACGGTCCGCGGATCGGCCGACAGCACCACCATGTCGGCGTACTTGCCGACCTCCAGCGAGCCGATCACGTCGTCGGCGAACAGCTGCCAGGCGGCGTCGATGGTCTGCGCGCGGATAGCCTGCTCGACGCTCAACCGCTCCTCGGGTGCCAGCACCCGGCCGCTGGGCGCGGTCCTGGTGACAGCCACGCTGATGTTGCGCAGCGGCTCCTCGGGCGTGATCGGCGGGTCGTTGTGCAGCGAGATGCGCATACCGGCGGCAACCGCGGATCCTGCTGGCATCCAACGGGATCCGCGTTCCGGTCCGAACAGCCCGTCGACGATAATGTCGCCCCAGTAGTGGATCTGGTCGACGAAGATGCTGCAGGTGACGCCTAGCTCGGCGGCCCGTTGGAGTTGGTCGTTGCGGATGGCGCCGACGTGTTCAAGTCGCAACCGATGGTCGTCACGCGGATTACGTTGCAGCGCTTGTTCGTAGACGTCGAGAATGGTGTCGACGCCGGCGTCGCCCTGCACGTGGCAGGCCATCGGCCAGCCGAGCGGAAAGTAGGCGTCGACGATTTCGGTCAGCTGTTCGCGGGTGTAGTTGGCGTGGCCGCAGGAGCCAGGCTCGACTCCGATGGTGCGGGTGGCGGCGGTGTCGAGATACGGAAACGACAGATCGATGTTGCCGATCCACGGCGACCCGTCCACCCAAATCTTGATGCCGACCTGGCGAAGCATGTCGTCGCCCTCGCCCGGTTTGGCGTCGGTGCGCATCTGCGGGTTGGAGATCTCGTAGGTGCGCAACCGCACGGTCAGTTCGCTGCGCAGCTGCTCGACCAGCGGTCGGAACACCGGGTCGAAGGCCATCTCCGAGCATGTGGTGAGTCCGGCGCGATTGAGCCGGGCGCATTCGGCGAGCAGCATGGCCGGGTAGTCGCCGGGCTGGATTGCGGGGCCGACCAGCGGGAACAACGCGCCCGTCTCCTCGGCGGTGCCGTCCAGTTCGCCGTCGGCGTCACGGCCGTATCGGGCGCCCTTGGGGTCGGGGGTGTCGCGGTTCAGGCCGGCTTGGCGGGCGGCCTGAGAGTTGAAGTACGCCTTGTGGCCGGAGTTGTGCAGGATCACCAGCGGGCCGTCCGGCGCAGTCTCGTCGAGCCAGGCCAGCGTCGGCTCCGGAAGCCCGGGCTGCAGCAGCGGATCCCAACCACTGAGGTAGGCGCCCGATGATCCTCGTTTCCTGGCTTCGCGGCGGATCGCGGCGACGACGTCATCGGCATCGCGCATCGTGACGGGACGGATGTCGACAATCCGGTCCGACAGCACGACCGCCTCCATCAAGGGGTGACCGTGTGCCTCAACGAATCCCGGCATGACACAGCCGTCGCCTATATCGATGGCCCGGGTGCCCGGGCCGACGAGCCCGCTGACGTCGGATCGGTTGCCGACAGCGACGATCCGGCCGTCGGCGACGGCCAGCGCCTCTGCGGTGGGCCGCGCGTCGTCGACGGTCAGCACTGTGCCGGTGATTATGAGGTCGGCGTCCGCCATGACCGGCGATCCTACTGGGGCGCGATGAGAAATGGCGCCGCCGCGAGTCGATTGTGGTGAGCCATCCGAACGAGAGGAGTTAACGATGCGCTACATGATGATCATGCGGTCCACTCCGGAGGCGCAGGAAGCCGCCAAGGATGTCCCGTTCGACGAGATTCTGACCGCGATGGGCAAGTACAACGAGTCGATGATCGAGGCCGGCGTGTTGCTGGCCGGCGAGGGTCTGGCCGGACAGGAAGAGGGCTTCGTCGTCGACTTCAGTTCGGACCCCCCGGCGGTTACCGAGGAGCCGTATCCCGGTGAGCTGTTCAACGGGTTCTGGATCATCAGCGTCTCGTCGAAGGACGAAGCGGTGCAGTGGGCGACGCGCTGTCCGCTTGGACCAGGGGTGACGCTGGAGGTCCGGCGCGTGCACGAAACGGAGGAGTTTCCGCAGGACAACGAGTACGTCCAAAAGGAAGCTCAGTGGCGGGCCGCAGCCAATAAGTAGGAGGGCCTGGGCTCGTTTTGTAACACGTTCTAGTCTTGCCTGCATGAGTGACGAGCTGCTGCGCAATCCCACCCACAACGGGCATCTGCTGGTCGGTGCGCTCAAGCGCCACCGCGACAAGCCAGTGCTGTTCCTCGGGGACACCACGCTGACCGGCGGTCAGATGGCCGACAAGATCAGCCAGTACATCCAGGCGTTCGAGGCGCTGGGCGCAGGCACCGGCGCCGCGGTCGGTCTGCTGTCGCTGAACCGGCCCGAGGTGCTGATCATCATCGGCGCGGGCCAGACCCAGGGCTACCGGCGCACCGCCCTGCATCCGCTCGGCTCACTCGACGACCACGCCTATGTGCTCTCCGACGCCGGAATCAGCTCGCTGATCATCGACCCCAACCCGATGTTCGTCGAGCGGGCGCTGGGGCTGCTGGAGCGGGTCGACTCGCTCAAGCAAATCCTGACCATCGGCCCGGTGCCGGATGCGTTGAAGCACGTGGCGGTCGACCTGTCGGCAGAGGCCGAGAAGTACGAGCCGCGTCCGCTGGTGGCCGCCGACCTGCCACCGGACCAGATCATCGGACTGACCTACACCGGCGGCACCACCGGAAAACCCAAGGGCGTCATCGGCACCGCGCAGTCGATCTCGACCATGACGATGATCCAACTCGCGGAGTGGGAATGGCCGGAGCAGCCGCGGTTTTTAATGATCACCCCGCTGTCGCATGCCGGCGCCGCGTACTTCCTGCCGACGTTGGTCAAGGGCGGCGAAATGTACGTGTTGCCCAAATTCGATCCCGCTGAAGTCCTGAAAATCATTGAGGAGAAGCGGATTACGGCGACGTTCGTGGTGCCGTCGATGTTGTACGCGCTGATGGACCACCCGGATTCGCATACCCGAGACCTGTCGTCGCTGGAGACCGTGTACTACGGGGCTTCGGCGATCAACCCGGTGCGGCTGGCCGAGGCAATCCGCCGGTTCGGGCCGATCTTCGCCCAGAACTACGGGCAGTCCGAGGCGCCGATGGCCATCACGTACCTCGGGAAGAAGGACCACGACGAGAAGCGGCTGACGTCGTGCGGGCGCCCGACGCTGTTCGCGCGGGTCGCGCTGCTGGACCTCGACGGCAAGCCGGTGCCGCAGGGTGAAGTCGGCGAAATCTGTGTCAGCGGACCACTTTTGGCGGGCGGCTACTGGAATTTACCTGACGAGACGTCGAAGACTTTCAAAGACGGCTGGCTGCACACCGGCGACATGGCCCGCGAGGACGAGGACGGGTTTTACTACATCGTCGACCGGGTGAAGGACATGATCGTCACCGGCGGATTCAACGTGTTCCCCCGCGAGGTCGAGGATGTTGTCGCCGAACATCCCGCTGTGGCGCAGGTTTGCGTGGTCGGGGCGCCGGACGAGAAGTGGGGGGAAGCCGTCACCGCGGTGGTGGTGTTGCGGCCCGACACGCCTAGCGACGACGCTGCTGTCGCAGCGATGACCGCCGAGATCCAAGCAGCTGTCAAGGAACGCAAGGGCTCAGTGCAGTCGCCCAAGCGGGTCGTCATCGTCGACTCGCTGCCGGTGACCGCGCTGGGCAAACCTGACAAGAAGGCGGTGCGCGCGCAGTTCTGGGAAGGCGCCGAGCGGGCCGTGGGCTGAAGCGCGCCACGCCGGCACCTACGTACCTCCCGGGTAGAGGTGCTGTGCGCCCGCCTCTACCTGCTGAGAGCACGGCGAACGGGCTGACTACTGTGACAGGCATGCCCGCAACCGATCGCATCCGGCCACCGTGGTGGCTCAAGCCGATGAACAAAGTCTTCATCCAGATGTCGCGGCTGGGCATGCGGTTCGGCGGCGAGGGCCCGGTGGTGTTGACGGTGCGCGGGCGCAAGTCCGGGCAGCCGCGATCGACACCGGTCACCCCAATGACGGTGGAAGGCAAGGAGTATGTCGTCGGCGGATTCCCGGGCGCCGATTGGGTCGAAAACGTCCGCGCCGCCGGCGAGGCGGCAGTAACCCGCGGGCGACGCTCTGAGCGGGTGCGCATGGTGGAGTTGACGGACGACGAGGCGCCCCCGCTGCTGCGAGAATGGCCCACCCAGGTTCCTACTGGCGTGGGCTTTCTGAAACGCGCCGGACTCGTCACCGACGGACGCCCGGAGGAGTTCGAAGCACTCGCCGGGCGTTGCGCGGTGTTCCGCCTCGACCCAATGGGAGCCGAATAGCGTTGAGTGCCAACCCTTTCGATGCAGACGCCTGGCGGCCCGTGGACGGATTCGCAGACCTGACCGACATCACCTACCACCGCCACCTCAGCGATCCCACCGTGCGGGTGGCGTTCAACCGCCCGGAGGTGCGTAACGCATTTCGCCCGCATACCGTCGACGAGCTGTACCGGGCGCTGGACCATGCCCGGATGTCGCCGGACGTCGGCGTCGTGCTGTTGACCGGCAACGGGCCGTCACCCAAAGACGGCGGTTGGGCGTTTTGCTCCGGCGGCGATCAGCGTATCCGCGGACGCAGCGGCTACCAGTACGCCTCCGGCGAGACCGCGGACACCGTCGACACCGCACGCGCCGGCCGGCTGCACATCCTGGAGGTGCAGCGGCTGATCCGGTTCATGCCCAAGGTCGTCATCTGCCTGGTCAACGGGTGGGCCGCCGGCGGCGGGCACAGCCTGCATGTCGTGTGCGACCTCACCCTGGCCAGCCGCGAGCACGCCCGTTTCAAGCAGACCGACGCCGACGTCGGCAGCTTCGACGGCGGTTATGGCAGCGCATATTTGGCTCGCCAGGTGGGCCAGAAGTTCGCGCGGGAAATCTTTTTCCTGGGGCGGACCTACACCGCCGAGCAGATGCACGCGATGGGCGCAGTCAATGCCGTCGTGGACCACGCCGAGCTGGAGTCGGTGGCGCTGCAATGGGCGGCCGAGATCAACGCGAAATCGCCGCAGGCGCAACGGATGTTGAAGTTTGCTTTCAATCTGCTGGACGACGGGCTGGTGGGCCAGCAGCTGTTCGCCGGTGAGGCAACACGTTTGGCGTACATGACGGACGAGGCCGTCGAGGGCCGTGATGCTTTCCTGGAAAAACGGCCACCCGATTGGAGCCGGTTCCCGCGCTATTTCTGACGACGGGGCATCTGTCACATCAGCGCGAGGTGGGGGATGCACTATTTGCCCGCCTTCGAGCGATTGTGACCGTGGTGGCCGGGATCATCGGCCCGGAAATCGCGCAGAAGCGGGCAAACTGTACATGTCCTAGGTCCAGGGGTTCCTGTGACACATCTGACCACTTGGTCAAGTCGCGCGGCTCCTAGACTGCGAGTTCATGAGCAAAAGTCCGATGCGCCGAATGCGCGAGGCATTCGCACTGGCCGGGATGCGGCCGCCGATCGCCGAGCAGCTGCTGTTGACCCGGCCCGCGACCAAACCGGTCGAGCTCGACGGCAAACGGATCCTGCTCACCGGGGCTTCGTCGGGCATTGGAGAAGCCGCGGCCGAAAAATTCGGGCGCCACGGTGCCACCGTGGTCGCCGTCGCGCGGCGCAAGGACCTGCTCGACGCGGTGGTCGGCCGGATCACCCAAAAAGGCGGAAACGCGATCGCGATTCCGTGCGACCTGTCGGACATGGACGCCATCGACGCGCTGGTGGCCGACGTCGAGCAACGCCTCGGCGGAGTCGACATCCTGGTCAACAACGCCGGCCGGTCCATCCGCCGCCCGCTGGCAGAGTCACTGGAACGCTGGCACGACGTCGAGCGAACCATGGTGCTCAACTACTATTCGCCGTTGCGGTTGATCCGCGGCATCGCGCCCGGGATGCTCGAGCGCGGTGACGGCCACATCATCAACGTCGCGACCTGGGGTGTGTTCAGCGAGGCGTCACCGCTTTTCTCGGTATACAACGCGTCCAAGGCTGCGCTGTCGGCCGTCAGCCGGGTGATCGAAACCGAGTGGGGCACAAAGGGAGTCCACTCGACGACGCTGTACTACCCGCTGGTGGCCACACCGATGATCGCACCGACCAAGGCCTACGACGGGATGCCGGCGCTGACGCCGCGTGAGGCCGCCGAGTGGATGGTGACCGCCGCCCGCGTCCGCCCGGTTCGGATAGCGCCGCGCATCGCCGTCGCCGCCAGGGCGTTGGACACCGTCGGGCCGCGCTGGGTGACCGCGCTGATGAAGCGCCAGCGCATCCAGCCGGCGTCCTGAGCAAATGGCGAGCCTGTGGAGTCCGGGAACTGCGCGTCGCCGCCACGTGATAGACACGAGAGATGGAGATCCTGGCCAGTCGGATGCTCTTCCGGCCGACGGACTATCAGCGGTCGCTAAGTTTTTACCGTGACGAGATCGGCCTGGCGATCGCTCGCGAATATGGCGCTGGCACAGTGTTTTTCGCGGGCCAATCGCTGATCGAGCTGGCCGGCTATCCCACGTCGGAACGTTACCAGGGCCCTTTCCCCGGGGCGCTGTGGCTTCAGGTGCGCGATATCCAGGCCACCCAAGCGGAGCTGCAGGGCCGAGGTGTGCCAATCGCCCGCGAGGCGCGCCGCGAGCCATGGGGATTGCTCGAGATGCACGTAACCGATCCCGACGGCATCACATTGATCTTCGTGCAGGTGCCCGGCGATCATCCGTTGCGTCGCGACACCCGGCGCAACCCGCTGGGTGAACCCGAGGGGAACAGTTGACAACAAGTCGAGACTTTCCAGTGACTCTTTTCCGGATTCGTTCGACAAACCGGCGCCCCGCGTCCCAGAATTGGCGCCGTGATGCCTTGTGAGTCTTGACTTGTTCCTGTTGATCATCGTCGTGATCACAGCGCTCGCGTTCGACTTCACCAATGGGTTTCACGACACCGGTAACGCCATGGCTACCTCCATCGCCAGCGGTGCGCTCGCGCCTAAGACCGCGGTGGCGCTGTCTGCAGTGCTGAATCTGGTGGGGGCGTTCCTGTCGACGGCCGTCGCGGCAACCATCGCCAAAGGTCTGGTCGACGGCCATCTGGTGACGCTGGAATTGGTATTCGCCGGCCTGGTCGGCGGCATCGTCTGGAACCTGCTGACCTGGCTGCTGGGCATTCCGTCCAGCTCCTCGCATGCACTGATCGGCGGCATCGTCGGCGCGATGATCGCCGCAGCAGGCGGCCACGGGGTGATCTGGAGCGGCCTGGTCTCCAAGGTGATCATCCCGGCCATGGTGGCCGCAGCGTTGGCCATCCTGGTCGGGGCAGTCGGCACCTGGTTGGTCTACCGATTCACCCGCGGTGTCCCGGACAACCGCTCCGAAAACGGCTTCCGCCGCGGCCAGATCGGGTCGGCCGCATTGGTGTCGCTGGCCCACGGCACCAACGACGCGCAGAAGACGATGGGCATCATCTTCCTGGCGCTGATCTCCTACGGCTCGGTGAGCAAGACGGCGTCCATGCCGCCGCTGTGGGTCATCGTGAGCTGCGCAATCGCCATGGCGACCGGCACCTATCTCGGCGGCTG
>NZ_DASRBZ010000576.1:0-6770 GCF_035653355.1 Mycobacterium sp.
CGATGTGCCGGTCGGCGAAACAGATTTCGGTGAGGTCAGACATTGGGGGCTCCTGACATCGGCAGAGGACTAGGGCCCTCTCCCTCTGTCCTCTACCCGAGCCGGGCGCCTGAGAGATTCGACAGCTGCGCTATGCCCAACATGTCTTTCCCCATCGGCGGGTGAACCTCGTCACCGCTTTCCAGAGGCATCGTTTCCCCGCGCGGTCCGGGTGCCTGAGAGGTTGACGGAGAGGTGTTGCTCCTTCGGCGTCCGTGGCTGGCGGTCACGGAACTCTCCCGCGCGGGATCGATGCACAGCCGATTTTACCGGCTGCTATTGAGGCCTACGAGGGCGCATATCTGTATGCCGAGGCGCGGGTACAACTGCGCAGTCTTAAATAGAGCGCTAGCCGATCTTGCGGTCCCGGTGCTTGCGCCGCGAAGCCAGCTCGTCCTCCGGTGCGGCGATCGACTCGCCGCCGTCGGCGCGTTCGCCGGGGAAGTCGGCGATCACGCCGGTCAGCTCGCGCATCGCGCCCGACACGGCGATGCCGAACACGCCCTGCCCGCCCTGCAGCAGGTCGACCACCTCTTCAGCAGAGGTGCACTCGTACACCGTCGTGCCGTCGGAGAACAGCGTGATGTTGGCCAGATCCTGCACACCTCGCTGGCGCAGGTGGTCGACCGCAACGCGGATGTTGTGCAGCGAGATACCGGTGTCGAGCAGCCGCTTGACGATCTTGAGAACCAGGATGTCCTTGAAAGAATACAGCCGCTGGCTGCCGGAGCCGGCCGCGCTGCGGATCGACGGCACCACCAGCGAAGTACGCGCCCAGTAGTCCAGCTGGCGGTAGGTGATGCCGGCAATCTGGCAGGCGCTCGGACCGCGGTAGCCGACCAGCTCGTCGGGCACGGAATCGTCGGGGAACAGGCCCGGCTGCACGGGTTCGCTCGGCGCTGTGGCGGTGGGTTCGGAGCTCGGTGCGGAATCGTCACCCTTGGCGTCAAGGTCTAACTCGTCTTGACGTGGTTGGTCGCCCACGGTGCTTCCTCTCGCCGCTGTCACTGACTGCCCCGCAGTCGCGCTTGGTCAGGCCCGAGTGCTTGAGAGCATACGCTTTTCGACAAGCTGTCGTGCTGCTCGTCGCGATCAAGCCGCCATCAAAGTATGGCCGCGATTGGGGGCGGCCGACGCTTTCCGGGGGGCGTGTCGAGGTCCAAGTCGTAGATGAGACGCATCCGTAACATCCCGGACAGCACTAAACGTCGGCGTCAGCCTGCCCGCTACAGTCCGTCGATTTATGTCGCTTTGAAATCGTCGGGTGACACGCTGTCGAGGAATTCCTTGAACTTCTCCACCTCGTCCTCGCGGACAGCGCTGGTGGGCTCCTCGTCGCTCTCGTCCGGGATCAGCAACCCCGCCTCAGCGAGCACCGCCTCCTCGACGTAAATCGGCACGCCGACCCGCAACGCGATGGCCACCGAGTCCGACGGCCGCGCGGAGACCTTGATGTTGCGGTCGAAGATCAGGTCGGCGTAGAAGGTTCCCTCCTGCAAGTCGACGATCCGCACTTCTTTGAGGGAATGCCCAAGGGCGGCAATGACATCCCGAATCAAGTCGTGCGTGAGCGGGCGGGGCGGCTCAACGCCCTGCTGCTCCAGAGCGATGGCCGCGGCCTCCGACTGGCCGATCCAGATCGGCAGATACCGGTCACCGTTGGCCTCGCGCAGCAACAGCACCGGCTGGTTCTGCGGCTGCTCGACGCGAATGCCCACAACGCGAACTTCAGCCATCTGTGTCTGCCCTCCGCACGTGCTGCCGTGTCCACTCGACCCGGTGTCACGGGACTGCTGGACCCTCAGACCACCGAACACCAAGCCGTCGAACGAAGTCTAGTCCTCAGCGGTGAAGAACGTCGCGAACGGCCGACTTGATCAACGCCGTATGCAAGGTGATCGCAAGGGCGGCCACCTCCCGCGCCAAGTCGTCGGCGCGGTCCCGCGCGCCGGCCTTGCCGGCTTTGCCTGCCCCGACGAGAGGCGCGGCGATCTGGGCGATCAGGTCGGATTGTCGATCAGCCGCCGAACGGAATGCCCGCAGGTGTCGCGGTTCGATGCCGTAGTCGGCCAGCGCCCGGGCGCACTGCAGGATGACGACGGCGTGCTCGTCGAAGAAACCGCCCGGCCCGGTGGTGACGACGCCCGCCTTGAGCAGCGCCGTCAGCAACTCGCCGTCCACCCCCGACCGCTGCAGCAGATCCTCCCGGCTCAGCCGGACCCCGGGGGCAACCGATGTCGTGTCGGCTTCCGTCGGCGCGGTACCCGACAGCGCCACCAAACGCGGTATCCCGTAAGGCGATCCAGACGGCGGCAGCTCACCGTCGGGCTGGGCGTCCAACTGCGCCTTGATCACCTTCAGCGGCAGATAGTGGTCACGCTGGGCGGTGAGGATGAAGCGCAGCCGGGCGCAATCGTAGGCAGTGAAGCGGCGATAGCCGGACGCCGCCCGCTGGGGGGTCACCAACCCCTCGGCCTCCAGGAACCGAATCTTGGAGATGGTGATGTCCGGGAACTCCGGTCGTAGCAGCTCCAGTACCGCTCCGATCGACATCCCGGTCAGCGCGGGCGTCTCGGGCGCGGTCACGAGCTAGCCGATCCCCCGTCCTCGCTGGGCTTGGGGCCGGTCAGAAACACCAAGCGGAATTTGCCGATTTGGACTTCGTCGCCGTTTGCCAACACCGCAGAATCGACCGGCTCACGATTGACGTAGGTGCCGTTGAGGCTGCCGACGTCGACGACGTGGAACTCGTCGCTTTCCAAGCGGAATTCGGCGTGCCGGCGGCTCACGGTGACGTCGTCGAGGAAGATGTCGCTGTCCGGATGCCGGCCCGCCGAGGTGACCGGTTGATCGAGCAGGAAGCGAGAACCCGCGTTGGGGCCTCGTTTGACGACCAGCAACGCCGAGCCGGCCGGCAGGCCTTCGACGCCGGAAACCGCACTCTCCGTGCCCGCTTGCGCGGGAGCATCCAGTTCGTTGAGGAAGTCGGCCCGGAAGACCGATGTCGTCTCCACTGTGACTTCATCAGAGGTCTGGTCGTTGTCCTTTTCCGTCACCGGCTGCTCCTCACTGGCCGCTGTGGCGCTGTCTGGCCGGGCCCACTGGGCCGGCTGTCCGACCGCATTACCGTCGTTGTCTCGACCGTACCGCGCACGGGTCCCGAATGTGCCCACCACCGCAGGATCACCCGACCCGATGCCAGGCTGCTCCGCGGGGCGTCCAAGGGCCGCATCTCGGCCCGGGGACTCGTGCCCAACTGCCCGGCTCCTCCTCGGGCGGCTTGCCGCCCGCGTCGTCGTCGAGCGAAAGGCACCTTAACAATCCTCATTCGGTCAGCGTCCCGCGGTAGCCGTCGGCGTCGAGCAGCGCGGCGAATTCCCGTTCGATGGTGTCGCTCCCGTCGACCTCGAGGTCGAGCAACCAGCCCGCCCCGTACGGATCGGAGTTCACCAGCTGGGGACTGGCTTCCAAATCACGGTTGACCGCAACCACTTTCGCCGAAACCGGCGCATACAGATCGGACACCGACTTGGTGGATTCCACCTCGCCGAAGGATTCGCCTGCGGTCACCTCTGTACCGACTTCGGGCAGCTGGACGAACACCACATCACCCAGCGACGACTGCGCGAAGTCGGTGATGCCCACCCGCACTGTGTTATCGCCGGTGCGGCGCACCCACTCGTGCTCGGCGGTGTAATGCAGGTCGGGCGGGATTTCGGTCACGGCAATCCTGTTCTGGTCGATATAGCTTATTTGACTGGCTGAGCGTATTGGCGTGGTTTTGGTTGCCGCAAGGCGGTGACGTCGACGCGGTCCGACTGCTGTACCGACATGCGTCCTCCCACGCGTTTGACGCTGTCGACGGCGCCGCCCGGGATGTTCATCGCAGCCGCCAGCGTCGGCGGATCACCCACGGCCAGAACGGAATACGGCGGCGACAGGGTTTTGCCGTCGATGGTCAGCGCACCGGGGGCGCCAGTCACCCAGGTGTCGACGCCTACCCGAAGCGCCTGGTGCCCGTCGTTGATCTCGATGGCCTCGGCGCCGGCCGCCCGCAGCTCGTTGATGACATCGAGCATTGCCTCCGGCGCGACCCCCCGCCCCGGGTCGTCGATCTTGACGCTGACACCGGGACCGGTGGCGCCAACTGTGCCGACCAGTATGGACAGTGCCGCGAGCCTGGCCTGCGCGTTTTCGATCGCCGCCTGGTTGCTACTGCCCGATGCCTGCAACGAACTCAGTGTGCGCTGCAGTTCAGTGACTTCGGTGTTCAGCGTCGCCTCGCGCTGCCGCAACGAGTCCAGCAATACCAACAGGTCCGCCGGACGCGCGGTTTCCAGCGAATCACCGGACTCGTTCTGCCGAACCTGGGTGACGATCGCGACGCCCAACACGAAACACAGCACGATTGCCAGCGCACCGAACACCAACTGTGAACGGCCACGCCGCAATACGCCGCCCAGGTCCGATCGCCGCAGCCACCCGAACCTTCGCCGAGGATAGTCGGGCGGCAGTTCGTGGCGACCATGCGGCGCGGCGCCTTCAGCGTGGGTCTCGTGTTGCTGCTCGGCGTTCTCGCCGCCACGTGCTGCCGGTTGATCGGTCATCGCTGTCAAGCCCCGAACAGCCGGCGTCGCAGTGCTGCCGTGTTGCCGAAGATGCGGATGCCGAGCACGACGATGATCGCCGTCGACAATTGCGTTCCGACGCCGAGTTGATCACCGACATAGACGATGAGCGAGGCCACGAACACGTTGAAGACGAACGACACCACGAACACCTTCGGGTCGAAGATCCGCTCCAAATAGGCTCGCAAGCCGCCGAACACCGCGTCGAGCGCGGCGACAACGGCGATCGGCAGGTAAGGCTGGATGACCTCGGGCACGCTGGGATGGAAGACCAAGCCCAGCACGATGCCGACGACAAGAGCCGCGAGACCGATCATTTGGCTCCGGCTTTCGCTGCGGCAGTCGTTGAGGCTGGTGTCATCAAGATTCCTGTCGGTCCGATTCAGGGGCCAAACGGCTTGGCGAACTTAACATCCCGAACAGCTCCGGCGGGCAAAGTGAGTCCGTCGCCGACGCTGACGCTGACACCAACACCGTAGGAAACCTCCAGCAGCCGCAGCCGATGCAGGCCGGGGCTGTGGTCGAACACATCGCGCATGGCATGCGGCGGTCCGATGGCCTGGATCGTGTACGGCTTGCTAATTGGATTATTGTCAACCAAGATCGCGCCGCCCGCCTGCCGGATGGTGACGTTGGGCCCGATCCGGACACCGCCCACCGCGATAGCTTCGGCGCCACTGGCCCACAACGAATTGACCACCAGCTGCAGATCGCGGTCCAGAATGATTTGCTGGCCGCCGGCCACCCGCTGCTTGGAGACGTCGGACAGATTCGGGCTGACGCCTGGGTCGGTCACCGTCACGGTCAGACCGGGACCGATGACCGGCGTGCTGGCCGATGCCAGGTCCAGCTTGTCGAGGTTTCCCAGCAGTCGCTGCCCCTGAGCGTCGGCAACCAGTGTGCGCCGCTGCACGTCGTCGACTTGCGCCGCCAGCGCGTTACGGCGCGCGGTCAGCTCGTTGGTGGACGCCTCCGCTGCGCGAACGCTGGCTGCCAGCACCTGCTGGGCAGCGCTGACGCCGGGGGCAACCGAACGGGCTTGCGCGACTGCCGCCGCGAACACCACGGCGACGAGCAAGGCCGCCGCGGCTTGCCAGATCCGGCCGAGCATGCGGTCGCGGTGCGTCGGCGGTGCGGTGGCGCCGTCACGCCTGGCGGCTGCTGCGGCGTAACCGGGATCCAGGTGCTCGGACAGCAGCGCGCGCAGCAGCGACGGCACCGGGATCAGTTGCGGTCGCCCGGCCTCGTGCGCGCTGCGGCCCGCGACGGGGTCATAGCCGCCGAGCGCCTGGTCAGCCATGAGCCGCTTCGCCTCCCACCCTCGGCAACCGGCGGACCACCAGGATCATCTGTGCCACGTACAGCACGAACGACCACAGGTACATGTACAGGCCCCAGATCAAAAACGCCCAGCCGCAGGCCAGCACCACCCGGCTCCACAGCGCGTCCCACTGCCCCAGCAGGATCAGCGGGAACGCCGACATGAGCGCGAAAGTCGCCGCCTTGCCGATGTAGAGCACGGGCAGCGCGGTGAACCCGCGGCTGCGCAGCACCGGCAGCTCGAGGGCAAGTAGCGCATCGCGTGCCAGCAACACCGCGATGATCCACCACGGCACGATGCCACGTAATCCGAACGCGATCGGCACGGTCACCATGTAGAGCCGGTCAACCGCAGGGTCCAGCAGTTCGCCTACTCGCGACGCCTGGTTCAACACGCGCGCGATCTTGCCGTCGGCCCAGTCGGAGGCGCCGCTGAAGATCAAGATCGCGAGCGCCCACGCGTCGGTGTGCGCCACCAAAAGCAGGTAAATGAAGACCGGGATGAGCACCAGCCGGATAACGCTGAGCGCGTTGGGCACCGTCAGCACCCGGTCGTGCGCCGCCCCCGGCTCCATGAGCCGTGACCCTAGCGGAAGACTCCGGCTCCTCCTCATCGCGCTCCGCGTCCCCTCGCCGCTGCGAAGCTGGGGTCCCCCCTGCATCGGTCGCCGGGCCCGAGCTCAATTGCCCGGCTCCTCCTCATCGCGCTCCGCGTCCCCTCGCCGCTGCGCGGCTGGGGTCCCCCCTGCATCGGTCGCCGGGCTAGCGGAAGACCCCGGGCAG
>NZ_DASRBZ010000577.1:0-6491 GCF_035653355.1 Mycobacterium sp.
CGTGAACGGCAGCCGCGGCAATGCAGCCGACCATCTCACGAAGGACGTGCTGCCTTTCATGGTTTCGACCTTCGGGGTCAGCCCGGATCGGTCGAATTGGGGCGTCGTCGGTTTTTCGATGGGCGGGACGTGCGCGGTTGATCTGACGGTCATGCATCCCGACCTGTTCAGCGCTTTCGTTGACATCGCCGGGGATCTGGGCCCCAACACCGGGACGAAGGCGCAGACTATTGCCCGGCTGTTCGGCGGGAACGCCGCCGCGTGGGCTGCGTTCGATCCGACCACCGTGATCAAAAGACATGGCCCTTACACGGGAGTTTCCGGCTGGTTCGGGGTCAACACGGACGGGGTGCCGGCGCCACGTCGCAGCGTGGCCGTCGCCGACACCGGCACGCTCGCTGGCCGGTTGCTCACCGGCCACGCCAACGAGCAGGCGTTGGCCGCGCAGTCGCTGTGCACTCTCGGCCGCGCCAACAGCATCGACTGCGCGGTGATCACGCAGCCCGGCAAACACGACTGGCCGTTCGCCGCCGGGATGTTCACGACCGCGCTGCCGTGGCTGGCCGGCCAGCTCGATACTCCCGGCGTGGCACGGGTGCCGTTACCCAGCGAGTCGTCGCCGCCGCCGGCACCGCGGGCGCCGGCTCCCGGGCCGGCACCGCACGGCCACGCCGCAGCCAAGTAGCGCGTGACATCGGTCGCAGGGGTCCGCCGCGCGATATTCGCCCGTCACTGCAATCCGTGGAGTGCCTGGACACGCTGGGCCAGCACACCCTTGGTCCTGGTGCCGGTCTGGACGCGACGGTGGGATTACGCGGCATTGGTCGGTTTGTGGTTCGTGGTCAATCCGGTGCTCTTCGGCAAGCCGGGCCACGAGCAGGGCTGGTCCACTCGGGCGATGCTGGGCGAAGAGCTCTGGATCACCCGCAGGCCCAAAGACGCCGCGCTGGCCGTCAGCGCCGCGACGTCCATCGCAGCCGTGTGTGCAATCGTCGCGGCGCGTCGGCGTCGGCTCGGCACCGCGGCAGCGGCAACCGCCGCGCAGATGGCGCTGACATTGGTGTACTGGCAGCAGATGGTGCGCTACCTCGACCGCGAGCGGCTTGCGGAGGGCTAACCGCTTGTTTTGCCGGCGGTTTCGCGCAGGCCCGCGCGTTCCACGGTCAACAGGCTTTCTGCCCGGTGTTCTTTCCGATAGGCTTCCGCGCCGCCGTTGAGGCCGAAGAGGTGTTTGCTCCACAGCAGCCATACCACGGCGACGACGTTGATCAGGAACGCGATGATGCGGACAGCCGTAATCTTTTCGGTGAGCTCATAGACCTCCAGCGGCAGGAAAACGCTGGTTGCGATCACCGCGAAGTATTCCCCCCACCGCTGTACCAGCCACAGCCCGACGGCTTCAACGAACTCGATCACCGCGTACGCCGCGAACGCCAGCGCGATCCACAAAAACGTCGACGACGACAGCGCGAACAGGTGCACGATGTGGCGGACGATTTTGGAATTGTCGGGATCCCAGCCGATCTGATTGGCCAACGGCCGGATCAAGGGAAGGTCTTGCTCGAACGCTTGCTGCAACCGTGCCCGTGAGCCACGCACCTTGAGCACGCCGGCCGCCAGCAAGACAAAGACGGCGCCCCGAATCGCCCGTTCCACGGCGAGCGCCCGCATCAACGTCCGGTCCCGCAACATTCGCCCCCGCGGGATCTCCGGCGCGGTGTCGGCCGGACCGCTTTGGCGGGGAGGCCCTACCACGAAGGTTTCGCACCGCAAGCAGCGCCATGCCTCGCCGGCGGGGGTATCGGCCTTCAAGCGCTCCCGCAGCGCCGGCTCGTCGGGGGCAAATGTCGCATGCCCGCGCAATCCACACGATCGCAGCGCGAAGTCCACCACCCCTAGCACGCTATGTCACCGCGGGCCGATGCGCAGCCAGCCAGCCGAGGTGACAGCAGCCAGCCCGGCGGTAACATGTCCAGATGCCTGACGCTCCGAAGCGTCCCCCTGTTGATCCTGGCGCTGCTACCAGTTCGGAAGCGCCGGACGCCGAACCCGGCTACGACAACTCGGGCGTACCGACATTCGACTCGGTCCGCGAGAAGATCGAGACCCGATACGAAACATCAATCGGCGCAGCCGAGTTGGATTCCGAAAGCCCAGAGGGACGCAGTATTGAGCAGCAGTACGAGGCACGCCAAAAGGCGGCAGCCGAACGGCTGGCTGCCATCCGCGAATCGATGCGCAAGGACACCCGCTAAGCGGTGCGGACATTCAGCGTTGCCGAGCGACGAAATCGCCTGGCGCGCAGGCATTTTCTGGCTATCTCACCACGTGCCGACCCGATCGGCTCAGTTGTTGCCACTTTGGTCGGCCTGCACGCCACTGACCCGGCCACTCCCTACCTGTCCCTGTGGGCGCGATCCCCCGGCTTCACCACCACCCACCTCGACGACGAGCTGTACTCGAAGCGTTCACTCGTCAAGCATCTGGCGATGCGGCGGACACTCTGGCTGGTCAAGACCGACGACCTGGCAATGGTTCAGCCGGCGGTCAGCGACCGGGTCGCGGACAATGAGAGTCGGCGACTGATCGCCGATGTACAAAAGGCGGGTATCGCTACTGACGGCGCCCGCTGGGCCGACCGAGCGTGCATCGCGGTAGTGCGCCACCTGGCCGGGCATGGACCTGCCAGTGCGGCCGAACTGCGGGCCGCGCTTCCCGAGCTAGCCGGGACTTACGATCCCGCGCCCGGAAAGCGTTGGGGCGGTGAGGTTCCGGTCGCTCCCCGAGTACTGACCGTGCTCTCTGCTCGCGGCGATATCGTGCGCGGCCCCAATGACGGAGCCTGGACCACATCGCGACCACGATGGGCCACTGCCGCCAGCTGGCTCACCGTGCTACCGGAGCCGCTGTCTCTCGACGCAGCCAGGGCTGAACTGGTCCGCCGGTGGCTCCAGGCGTTCGGGCCCGCCACCGCACAGGACATCAAGTGGTGGTTGGGCAGCACGCTGACTGCAGTCCGCAAGGCGCTGACCGACATCGGTGCGGTGCTTGTGGACCTGAACGGAACGTCCGGCTACGCCCTGGCCGATGACCTCGAGTCGGAGCCTGACGTCGAGCCGTGGTGTGCGCTGCTGCCCGGCCTCGACGCCACGACTATGGGTTGGTATCACCGCGACTGGTATCTGGGTGAGTGCGGCGACCAGGTTTTCGACACCAACGGCAACGCCGGCCCCACTGCGTGGTGGAACGGCCGGGTGGTGGGCGGTTGGTATCAGGACGCCGATGCCCGCGTGCAACTCCAGCTTCTGGATGACCCCGGCCGTGATGCGCGGCGAGCGTTGCAGCGGCGGGCGGCCGAACTGACCTCCTGGCTGGACGGCGTGCGGATCAACCCGCGGTTTCCGTCGCGACTGTCCAGGGCAGCGCCGAGCTGAGGTTCCGCCGAGTGTGCAGCTTGTCGGCGCGATTTCGTCGACTTATCGGGCACAACCTACACACTCGGCGCGATACGACCCGCTAGGCGCTGACGCGGCGACGCCGGTTCGACCGTGGCGTCGCATTGACCGGCACACCAAGCGTCTCGGCGAGAAACTTGCCTGTGTAGCTTTCGGGCACCGCCGCGACATCCTCGGGTGTGCCTTCCGCCACGATGGTTCCGCCTTCGGCGCCGCCCTCGGGGCCCATGTCGATGATCCAGTCCGACGTCTTGATCACGTCGAGGTTGTGCTCGATGACGATCACGGTATTGCCTTTGTCGACAAGCCCGTTGAGGACGTTGAGCAGCTTGCGGATGTCGTCGAAATGCAGCCCGGTGGTGGGCTCGTCAAGGATATAGACGGTGCGCCCGGTGGAGCGCTTCTGCAGCTCCGAGGCCAGCTTCACCCGTTGCGCCTCGCCGCCGGACAGTGTCGGCGCCGGCTGCCCGAGCCGCACATAGCCGAGGCCGACGTCGACCAACGTGCGTAGGTAGCGGTGAATGCCGGTAATCGGCGCAAAGAATTCCTCGGCTTCCTCGATCGACATGTCGAGCACCTCGGAGATGGTCTTGCCCTTGTAGTGCACCTCGAGGGTTTCCCGGTTGTAACGCGCGCCGTGGCACACCTCGCACGGCACGTACACGTCTGGCAGGAAGTTCATCTCGATCTTGATGGTGCCGTCGCCCGAACAGGCTTCACAGCGGCCGCCTTTGACGTTGAACGAGAACCGGCCCGGTTGATAGCCGCGGACCTTGGCTTCGGTGGTGGCCGCGAACAGGGTACGGATCTTATCGAACACCCCGGTGTACGTGGCCGGGTTGGAGCGCGGTGTGCGCCCGATCGGCGACTGGTCCACTCGTACCAGCTTGTCGACGTGGTCGAGCCCGGTGACACGGGTATGCCGGCCAGGCACCTGACGGGCGCCGTTGAGCTTGTTGGCCAGCACCGCGGCCAAGATGTCGTTGACCAGCGTCGACTTACCGGAGCCGGACACCCCAGTGACCGAGGTGAGCACGCCGAGCGGAAACGGCACGTCGATCTCGCGCAGGTTGTGTTCTCGCGCCCCGACGACGGTGAGTCGCCGCCTTTTGTCGACGGGTCGCCGGATAGCCGGAATCTCAATGCTTTCCGAGCCCGACAGGTAGGCGCCGGTGATCGAGTTCTTGTTGCGCAGTAGCTCGTCATAGGTTCCGCTGTGCACGATTTGGCCGCCGTGCTCCCCGGCGCCCGGCCCGATGTCGACGATCCAGTCGGCATGCGCGATGGTGTCCAGATCATGCTCGACGACAATCAATGTGTTGCCCAGATCACGTAGCCGAGTGAGGGTTTCGATGAGCCGACGGTTGTCACGCTGGTGCAGACCGATTGATGGCTCGTCGAGCACGTACAGCACGCCCACCAGACCGGAGCCGATCTGGGTGGCCAGCCTGATGCGTTGCGCCTCACCGCCGGACAACGTTGCGGCGGCCCGCGATAGGCACAGGTAGTCCAGCCCGACGTCGAGCAGAAAGCCCAGCCGCGACTGGATTTCCTTGAGCACCTGCCCGGCGATAGCCTGTTCGCGAGGACCCAAGGTGAGCGCGTTCAAGAACTCCGCGCACTCCGAGATCGACAAGTCGCACACCTCGGCGATGGACTTCTTACCCCGCTCCCCCGCAGCCAGCGTCACCGCCAGGATCTCCGACTTCAGCCGCGTCCCTTGACACTCCGGGCACGGCACGTCACGCATGAAGCCCTCGTAGCGCTCCTTCATCATGTCGGACTCGGTCTGCGCCATTTTGCGCTGCAAGAACGCCATCACGCCTTCGAAGTCGGCGTAATACGACCGGGTTCGGCCGTAGCGGTTGCGGTAGCGGACGTGCACCTGCTCGTCGCAGCCTTCCAGGATCGCCTTGCGCGCCTTGGCCGGAAGCTTGCGCCACGGGGTGTTCACGTCGAAGCCCATCGCCTCGCCGAGGCCGGCCATCATCCGGGTGAAGTAGTCGGCGGTGTGTCCCATCGACCAGGGCGCCACCGCGCCCTGCGCCAGCGTCAGCTCCGGGTCGGGCACCACCAGGTCGGGGTCGACCTCCTTGCGGATGCCCAGGCCGCTGCACTCCGGGCAGGCGCCGTAGGGCGAGTTGAACGAAAACGACCGTGGCTCAAGGTCGTCGACTGCCAGCGAATGTCCGTTCGGGCAGGCCAGCTTCTCGGAGAACCGCTGCTCGCGGTGATGATCGGGTTCATGGCCGCCATGATCGGGGAACTCCAGCACCACGATGCCGTCGGCCAAACCCAGTGCGGTCTCCACAGATTCGGTGAGCCGCTGCTTGGCGCTGGGCTTGACGGTCAGCCGGTCCACCACGACTTCGATGTCGTGCTTCTCCTGCTTCTTCAGCTTCGGCGGATCGGTCAGCGGATGCACCACACCGTCGACCCGCACCCGGCTGTAGCCCTGGCTGTTGAGTTTCTCGAACAGGTCGACGAACTCGCCCTTGCGAGTGCGCACCACCGGCGCGAGCACCTGGAAGCGAGTGCCCTCGGGCATTGCCAGCACCTGATCCACGATTTGCTGCGGTGTTTGCCGGGCGATCCGCTCGCCGCACACCGGGCAGTGTGGCGTGCCGGCGCGGGCGTACAGCAGCCGCAGATAGTCGTAGACCTCGGTGATGGTCCCGACCGTCGACCGCGGGTTGCGGTTGGTCGACTTCTGGTCGATGGACACCGCCGGCGACAAACCCTCGATGAAGTCGACGTCGGGCTTGTCCATCTGGCCGAGGAACTGACGCGCGTACGCCGACAGCGACTCGACATAGCGGCGCTGGCCCTCGGCGAAGATGGTGTCGAACGCCAGCGAAGACTTTCCCGAGCCGGACAGCCCGGTGAAGACGATCAATGCGTCGCGCGGCAAATCAAGATCAACGCTGCGCAGGTTGTGCTCGCGCGCACCCTTGACGATGAGGCGATCAGCCACCCAATTTCCCTCCACAGATACCGGTCCCTGCCCATGCTATGTGGCCCCACCGACAAGCTAGC
>NZ_DASRBZ010000578.1:0-2187 GCF_035653355.1 Mycobacterium sp.
GATGGCGTCGAAAAGGGCATTGCCGTCGGGGTGGCCGGCGCGACGCACGGCGTCCGGATAGGCCATCGCGCATAGCTGCGCCAGGCCCCACACGGCGGCAGTACCGCGCTGGCGTTCCGGCATTGTGGCACCAAGGGTTTCGTACAGCAGATACGGCGCGACGCCCAACAGGGCGGGGTCTTGCCCTACCGCCGCGAAGAATGCGGTGGTGAATTCCTGGCGGCCGGTTTTTGCCGCCGCGGTGAGGTCGGCGATCAGCCCGGGATCGACAGCTCCGAGCGCGCGCAGTAGCCGTGCGTAGATTTCCGGCTCGGCCAGCGTGCCCGGCAACGGGTCAAGCACCGGCGGGCGCAGTTGCACCGCGTTGCGCGGAAACTCGGTGTTGAAAAATGTCATCTCCCACTTCTCGAACTGGCTGGCGGCTGGCAACACGTAGTCGGCGTGCCGGGCGGTTTCGGTGAACGCCACGTCGACGACCACGACCAGGTCAAGAGCTGCCAGAGCGCGGCGGAAGTTTTCCGAGTCGGCCAGCGAATGTCCAGGGTTGGCGCTGTCGATCCACATCGCACGGAAGCGGTCGCGATGATCGGTCAAAATCTCTTCGGCGATGGAGTTGCACGGCACCAGTCCAGAGATGATCCGCGCGCCGGTGACCGGAGTGCGCCGCACCCGCCTGCCGTCGCCGCCACCGCTGCCGCCTGCCGAGGCACCGGCGATGGCGGCGAATGTGGAGTGCAGGAACATCGCCCCGGGCTTGCCGAAGTTGCCGGTCAAGATCCACAGCAGCTTGTCCAGATAGGACACCAGCGTGCTGTGCGGGCCCTGTTGCACGCCCAGGTCTTCGTAGACCGCGGCGCTGCCGGCGGTCGCGATCCGCCGCGCGGCATTCCGGATCAGCTCGGCCGGAACACCGCACCGCTGTGCGTAGGTGTCGATCGGCACTTCGGCCAACGCCGCGCGCGCCGGCTCGGTTCCGGTTGTGTGCTCGGCCAGGAAGGCATGGTCGACGAGGTCTTCCTGCACGATGACCGCGAGCATTGCGGCCAGGCACCACGCGTCGGTGCCTGGCCTCACCTGCAGGTGGATGTCGGCCATCGCGGCGGTTTCACTGCGTCGCGGGTCAAGCACGATCATGGTCCGCGCCGGGTCTTTGGCGATCTCGCGCAGGGTGGGACGGGCCCGCGGAAAGCTGTGCGACTGCCACGGGTTTTTGCCGACGAACACCACGACTTCGGCGTGTTCGAAGTCGCCTTTAGTGTGGCCGCCGTAGAGCTTGCCATCGATCCACATCTCGCCGGTTTTCTCTTGCGCCAAGGCATTTGAGAAATACCGCACACCCAACGCGGCTTGTAGCGCGCGGTTGTAGACGGCACCAAGATGATTGCCCTGACCGCCGCCGCCGTAGAAGAAAATCTTGTCGCCGCCGTATGTCGCGCGCACCCGGGTGAGGCGCGCAGCGATCTCGTCGATTGCTGTGGCCCAGTCGATTTCCTCGTATCCGCCGTCCGCGCGCCGGCGCAGTGGAGTGGTCAGCCGGTGCCGTCCGTTTTGGTAATGGTCCAGCCGCAGCGGTTTCTCGCAGGTGTAGCCCGCCGAGGACGGGTGTCGTTTGTCGCCCCGGATGCGGACGAACTGGCGGCCATCAAGCTGAATCTCGATGCCGCAGTTGCATTCACACAAAATGCACGCCGACGGGTGCCACTGCTCGCCGGTCATCTGGTTGTGCGCACCCATCGCGACCTCCACCTGCGCAAGACGAGCCCGATAGATATGGACTATGGCATAGTATGGAGAAAACAGCAACACCGGGAGAAGGGACCGATGGGCCGCAAACCGGGCCAGACCCGACAACGCATGGTGATCGCCGCCGTGGAATTGCTCCGCGAGCGCGGCGCGTCAGCGGTCACCGTCGACGCGGTGCTCGCGCGCAGCGGCACCCCGCGGGGCTCGGTCTACCACCACTTCCCCGGCGGGCGAGACGAATTGATCCTGGCCGCCGTCCGGCATGCCGCCGACTACATCACGTCCCGCATCGACCGCACCGTTCAATCCGGCGACCCGGTGCAAGCGCTCGACGGCTTTGTCCGGTTCTGGAAAAAGACCCTGCGCGACACCGACTATTTGGCCGGCTGCCCCGTCGTCGCCGTCGCCGTCGACGCCCATCAGGATCCGCCCGAGGCCGCCGCG
>NZ_DASRBZ010000579.1:0-8630 GCF_035653355.1 Mycobacterium sp.
CGCCAGAACGTTTGCTTTCTGTATCACCTGCTTGGCGGAGGCACCGGGCAATGGGATGTCCCGGTGGGCGGCATGGGTTCGGTGACGACGGCCCTTGCCGCTGCGGCAGCGGGTTATGGTGCCGACATCACAACTGGCGCAGACGTTTACGCCATCGACCCCGACGGAGAGGTGCGCTACCGCACCGGCGACGAAGAGCAATCGGTCACGGGCCGATACATTCTGGCCGGCGTCACACCGGTGGTGCTGGCCGACCTGCTGGGTGAAGGTCGACCGCCGCTGGCGCATGGTTCGCAGGTCAAGGTGAACATGGTGGTGCGGCGGCTGCCCCGGTTGCGCGACGACGCGGTGACAGTCGAGCAGGCCTTCGGCGGGACCTTCCACGTCAACGAGACGTGGAATCAGCTGGACCAGGCATACGTGCGGGCCGCCCAGGGACGAGTACCTGATCCGTTGCCGTGCGAGATTTACTGTCATTCACTGACCGATCCCAGTATCTTGTCTCCCGCTTTGCATCATTCCGGCGCAGCGACCCTGACGGTGTTCGGTCTGCACACGCCGCATGCATTGCTTTCCGACGCCGACCCCGATGTGATTCGCGAGCAGCTCACCGGCGCCGTCTTGGCATCACTGAATTCCCTTCTGGCCGAACCGATCCAAGACGTGCTGATGACCGACGCCAACGGCCGGCCCTGTATCGAGACGAAAACCACGCTGGATCTGGAGCGCACGCTGGCGATGAGCGGCGGCAACATCTTTCACGGCGCATTGTGCTGGCCGTTCGCCGAGGACGACGACCCGCTGGACACCCCCGCGCGCCAATGGGGTGTAGCAACAGGTCACGAGCGAATCATGTTGTGCGGCTCGGCGTCTCGGCGCGGTGGTGCAGTGTCAGGTATCGGCGGCCACAACGCCGCGATGGCGGTTCTCCTACAGCGGTGTTAGCCGGGCCCGGCCCGGCCACCTAGCGCGCGTCGATCGTGACGTAGTCGCGCTCGCCATATCCGGTGTAGATCTGGCGCGGGCGGCCGATGCGGCTGTCGCCCTCGTCGTGCATCTCACGCCAGTGCGCGATCCAGCCGGGCAGCCGGCCCAACGCGAACAACACCGTGAACATCCGGACGGGGAACCCGATGGCGCGGTAGATCAGGCCGGTGTAGAAGTCGACGTTGGGGTAGAGCTTGCGTTCGATGAAGTAGTCGTCGGTGAGCGCGGCTTCCTCGAGCGCCTTGGCGATGTCCAGCAGATCGTCGTCGGCGCCGACCTTGCCCAGGATCTTGTCGGCCTGCTCTTTGACTATCCGGGCGCGCGGGTCGTAGTTCTTGTAGACGCGGTGCCCGAAGCCCATCAGCTTGACGCCGGCCTCGCGGTTCTTCACCTTGCGGACGAACTCGCGTACATCGCCGCCCTCTTCGCGGATCTTTTCCAGCATCTCCAGCACCGCCTGGTTGGCGCCGCCGTGCAGCGGTCCCCACAGCGCATTGATGCCACCCGATATCGAGGTGAACAGGTTGGCCTGCGAGGAGCCGACCAGCCGGACCGTCGACGTCGAACAGTTTTGCTCGTGGTCGGCGTGCAAGATGAACAGCATGTCGAGCGCGCGGACGACTTCGGGGTCGACCTCGTAGGGCTCGGCCGGCAACCCGAAGGTCATCCGCAAGAAGTTCTCCACCAAGGTGTGCGAGTTGTCCGGGTAGAGGAACGGCTGGCCGACGGACTTCTTGTACGCGTAGGCCGCGATGGTGGGCAGCTTGGCCAGCAGCCGGATCGTCGACAGCTCGACCTGATCGCTGTCCATCGGGTCCAGCGAGTCCTGGTAGTAGGCGCTCAACGCGTTGACTGCGCTGGACAACACCGGCATGGGATGCGCATTGCGGGGAAATCCGTCGAAGAACCGCTTGAGGTCCTCGTGCAACAAGGTGTGCCGCTGAATCTGGCGGGTGAAGGCGGCCAATTGTTCCTTGGTCGGCAGCTCCCCGTAGATCAGCAAATAACTGACTTCGATGAACGTCGACTTCTCGGCGAGCTGCTCGATCGGGTAGCCGCGGTAGCGCAGGATTCCGGCTTCACCGTCGATGAAGCAGATCGCGCTTTTGGTCGAGGCGGTGTTGGCGTAACCGGTGTCGAAGGTGGTGTACCCGGTCTTGGCCAGTAGCGAGCCCAGCGCAATGCCGTCGGCTCCTTCCGTGGCGTGCACGATGTCCAAGTCCAACTCGCCACCCGGGTAGCGGAGAGTGGCGATGTCGTCGCTTGCGGCCACTAGAACCCCTTTGCGCAAATCAGCAGTGACAACGCTGGCCTTACCAGGCGCGTATAGCTCAAGGTAGTCGTTATCTTCCGGTCGCGCCTGCGGGGGGCCACCCAAGGCCACCTAGGAGGTTTTGGTACACGGCAGCGGCTGGGTACACGACGGCGGCTGTCCGGCGAAGCGCTGGATGCGGTAGCCGAGAAACGCTGGCGCGGCCAGCGCGGCGATCAGCACCCCGACGATCACCAGTGCCCCGCCGCCGGCTGCCGCGGCGGGCGCCCCGATTACTGCGGCCGCGGCGCCGTGCACGGCGTCGCCCAGACGAGGCCCGCCGGCAACCACCACGATGAACACTCCCTGCAGCCGCCCCCGGAGATCGTCGGAGGCAGCTTCTTGCAGGATCGTCTGCCGGAAGGCGGCCGACGCCGTATCCGCCACACCACCAAACGCCATGCAGCCGAGCGCCGCCCACAGCAGCGGACCGGCCTGACCGTGTGCAGCCCCGCTGACCAGCCCGAAACCGACCATAGCCAGCCCCCACACCGCGATCGCGACGACGACGGCCAGCCCCTGCCGTCGAACCCGTGGGAACCAGCCCGAGAACACGCCGCCGACGACAACTCCGACCGACATCGCCCCCGCCAACAGCGCCATCGTGGTGCCGCCCTCGATGGGTCCGCCGAAGTTCTCGTGAGCCAGCTGAGGGAACAGCGCTCGCGGCATGCCCAGGACCATCGCGATCAGGTCGACCACGAACGACATCAACACCACGGTGTTGCCCGACAGATAGCGGAAGCCAGCCAGCACGGCCGTCGGCCCCCATCGCGCCCGGCCGGCCTCGGCGGGTTCGGTCGCATGAAGCGATGATCAGCAGCACCCGCCGGTCCATCGCGTCGGCCCAGGCGCCGCCCAGCAGACCGAAGACGATCAGCGGCACCAGCGCGAACACGCCGGAAAGCCCGACATACGCCGAGTTTTGGGTGAGCGCGTAGATCTGCACGGGGACCGCGAAAATCGTCAGGTTCGCGCCGATGACGCTGGGTATTCCGGCCAGCCACAGTCGGCGAAAGTCGGGGCTTACCAACGGTGTGGTGTCGGCGAATAGCCTCACGAGTTAGGGCTGCAGGCGTTCGACGCGATCGCCGATGACGCGAATCCGGTTGTGCATCCGGTCTTCTCGGCCCTGCCAGAACTCGACCACCTCGGGCGCGATGCGGTATCCGCCCCAGTTCGGCGGGACCGGGATGTGCTCGACGTTGGCGAAACGCGCGGTCACCTCGGCGAGCTGATGGAGCAGCGCCGCGCGCGAGGCGATCGGCGCCGACTGGTGCGACGCCCACGCGCCCAGCTGCGACCCGCGGGGCCGCTTGGACCAGTAGTCCTCCGTTACGCGAGGATCGACCTTGCTCACCGGCCCGCGGATATGGAATTGGCGGCCCAGCAGATACCAGGGGAAGGTCGCGGACGCGTATGGGGTCGCCGCCAGCTGGGCGCCTTTGGCCGAGTCGTAGTTGGTGAAAAACGTGATCCCGGTCTCGTCGACGCCTTTGCACAGCACCGAGCGGGTGACCGGCTGTCCCGAATCGACGGTGGCCAACACCATGGCGTTCGGTTCGGCGACTCCAGCGCGTTCAGCGTCGCCGATCCACTTGTGAAACAAGGCAACCCAGCCCTCGTCGAGCCAATCCGAGTCGAGATCGGGGCTACCGTCTTTTTCTGCGCTGTATTCCACCCGCATCCCCGCCAGGTGCTCGTTGTCGGGACCTGCCATCGCGCTTACGCTACTCCGGCCGTTCATTACCGACCGGTAGCGGCCGTCGCGGCGCGGAATGAGAGAATCGGCGCCATGACTGTGGTCCCGGAGAATTTCGTCGCCGGCCTCGACGGCGTGGTTGCGTTCACCACCGAGATCGCCGAACCGGACAAGGACGGTGGCGCGCTGCGCTACCGCGGCGTCGACATCGAAGATCTCGTGAGCCGACAGATCACCTTCGGCGATGCGTGGGCGCTGCTGGTGGACGGCAAGTTCGGCCACGGCCTGCCTCCCGCCGAGCCGTTCCCGCTGCCGATCCACAGCGGCGATGTCCGGGTCGATGTGCAGGCGGGGTTGGCCATGCTGGCACCGATCTGGGGATACCAGCCGCTGCTCGACATCGACGACACCACCGCACGCGATCAGCTGGCCCGAGCGTCCGTTATGGCGCTTTCCTACGTCGCCCAGTCGGCGCGAGGGATCCACCAGCCGGCTGTCCCGCAGCGGGTCATCGACGAATGCTCAACCATCACAGCGCGTTTCATGACTCGTTGGCAGGGCGAGCCCGACCCTCGCCACGTCGAGGCCGTCGACGCGTATTGGGTATCGGCCGCCGAACATGGCATGAACGCCTCGACCTTCACCGCCCGGGTGATCGCATCGACGGGCGCCGACGTGGCGGCCGCGCTCTCGGGAGCGATCGGGGCGATGAGCGGCCCGCTGCACGGTGGTGCGCCGGCCCGGGTGCTGCCCATGCTCGAAGAAGTGGAGCGCACCGACGACGCACGCGGTCTGGTCAAGGGAATCCTCGATCGCGGCGAGAAGCTGATGGGATTCGGGCACCGGGTCTATCGCGCAGAGGACCCGCGAGCGCGGGTGCTGCGGGCGACGGCCAAGCGGCTGGGCGCCCCGCGCTATGAAGTGGCATTGGCGGTCGAACAGGCGGCGTTGGCCGAGCTGCGAGAGCGCCGCCCGGATCGGGCGATCGAAACCAACGTGGAATTCTGGGCCGCGGTGATCCTCGACTTCGCCGGCGTGCCGGCCAAGATGATGCCGGCGATGTTCACCTGCGGTCGAACCGCCGGCTGGTGCGCCCACATTCTCGAGCAAAAGAAATTGGGCAAGCTGGTACGGCCATCGGCCATCTACGTTGGGCCCAGCCCACGCAGCCCCGAATCTGTCGAAGGGTGGGACCTGGTCCAGAAGGGGTGATGACGCCGCGATGAGTTTGCGTCGCAGGCCGAGTCAGTACTTGTGAGCCCGCCCGGGCCGCGAGAAACCAACCTGAGGGAGGTCACCATGGCGATCACCGTCGAACCCGCGCTGTCGCCCCACCTCGTCGTCGACGACGCCGCCGCCGCGATCGACTTCTATACCAAGGCGTTTGACGCCGTGGAGCTGGGCCGCGTGCCCCGGCCGGACGGCAAGCTGATCCACGCGGCGCTACGCATCAACGGCTTCTTGGTGATGCTCAACGACGACTTCCCGGAAGTCTGCGGGGGTAAGTCGATGACCCCGAAGGCGCTGGGCGGCACGCCGGTCACGATTCACTTGACCGTCACCGACGTGGACGCCAAGTTCCAACGGGCGCTCGACGCCGGCGCCACCGTGGTGGCGCCGTTGGAGGATCAGTTCTGGGGTGACCGCTACGGCGTGGTCGCCGACCCGTTCGGCCACCACTGGTCGCTCGGGCAACCGGTGCGCGAGGTCAGTATGGACGAGATCGCCGCCGCGATGGGCGGGTCCTAGAAGACCGCCTGCTGCACCTTGTCCGGGCCGTCGATGTTGCCGTCGGGCAGCTTGTTCAGTGCAGCCAGTATTTCCTGATTCGCGCCGTTGCTTTTGGCGTGTGAGATCAGATCTTGCTTGCTGCACGGGTACGACGCGCCCGAGAGCGTCTTTTGGACATCGATGGGATTCGGCATCCGTTTACTCCTATTGTGTCGGCTTGGCTTGCCCGACCCCCTGCTAAGGAGTAACCCGCATCGCGCGGCCTAACCCACTATCGGCTAAGCCAATTGGCGCAGCCGCGTGGCGAGCCGTTGGCGCAGCGGCGGCGGTGGCGCGCTTGCTGCGGTGGCGAGCATGTCGATGACCGACGTCAACTTGTTGCGGGGACGTCCGTCGGCACTGCCTCGGCTCACCTCGGCGGCGTCGATGGCCTGCCATCCTGCGGCGTCGACGACGTCGGGCCGTCGCGCCCGAACCAGTTTGTCCAATGCCGATGGTCTGCTGATCGGCTCGCCGAGCAAGCCCGCGTTGAAGTCATCGACCAGTTGCTGGACGGTCTGCAGCGCGCATGACTTGTTGGTGCCGATGAAACCGGTCGGTCCGCGCTTGATCCAGCCCGCCACATAGGCGCCGGACACCGGCCGGCCGGATTCCGGATCGATGACCCGACCCTTGTCGTTCGGCACGACACCGGCGTCGTCGTCAAACGGCAGGTCAGCAATTGGCTTGCCGCGGTAGCCGATTGAGGTCAAGACCAGTCCCGCGTCGAGCTCGCGAATCTCGTCGGTACCGGTGACGCAGAACTCCACCCCGCTGGCGCGCTGTTCCCCGAGCACCCGCCGGGGAGTGAGTTGGTAGGCCAGCCGAATCCGGGGTCGCGACGCGGGCGACGAATCGTCGCCGAGTTTGCTCAAGATCTCCAGCTTCTGGCGGGTCAAGGTGTCGGAGACGGAGGCCAAGTCGCGCCGCACCAGCTCGTGGTCCGCCGCGCTCAGCACCACGTCGGCCGTCGTCGTCAAACCGATCAGTTCGGGCAGGGTGAACGCCGAATGCGCCGGCTCGCGTCGGGCAGCGATGACCACCTCCCGGAGCCGCGAGGCGCGCAGTGCTGTCAGCGCGTGGTCCGAGATGTCGGTGCGCGCCAACTGGTCCGGGTTGGCAGTGAGCACGCGCGCCACATCCAAAGCGACGTTGCCGTTGCCGATGATCACCACCCGCTCATGACTGAGATCGATTGGCAGATCGGCGAATTCGGGGTGCCCGTTGTACCAAGCCACCACCTCGGTGGCGGTTGCGGTGCCGGGCAGGCCCATGCCGTCGACGTCGAGTCGACGGTCGTTGGGCGCGCCGCTGGCGTAGATCACGGCGTGATGGTGGGCGAGCAGATCGGCGTGGCTCAGGTGCCTGCCGATCTCGACGTTGAGATAGAAGCGAAAGCCGCGACGCCTGGCGATCCGGTCGAACAGCCGGGTGACCTGTTTGGTGGTCTGGTGGTCAGGTGCCACCCCGGCTCGCACCAACCCGTAAGGGGTAGGGAGCTTTTCGAAAACGTTGACCCGCACTCCGTGCTGGGTCAGCAGTTCGTCGGCGGCATACATCGCGGCGGGCCCCGACCCGACGATGGCCACGGTCAGCGGCCCGCGGCGCACCTCCGGGGCCGGGATCACCGGTGCCAGCTTCGACGTGGGCGGCAGCTTCTGGTCGACCGGCCGTTCCGGGTAGTAAGAGGCGTTGAGTTCGACGAACGGCAGCTGCTCAACGGTCAGCCGGCTATCGGGCGCAATGGCTTCCACCGGGCAGGCGCTCACACAGGCTCCGCAGTCGACACAGGCGACCGGGTCGATGTAGAGCATCTCGGAGGTGGCGAACTCCGGCTCGTCCGGCGAGGGATGGATGCAGTTCACCGGACAGGCGTAAACGCAGGACCCGTCGCTACAGCACGACTGGGTGATGACGTGCGGCATGAACGCGGTTACGCGACAGCGACGAGATGCTGGCGATGCGGCTCGCTGCGGTAGCGCGACGGCTTGCCGTTGATCTTGCAGATCCGCCACACGATCTTGGCGACCGGGTTCATCAGTCCGGTGTCGTAGCAGAGCATCCGCACGTCGCCGAACATGTCGCGAATCATCTTCTGCGACTCAGGCGAACGGAAAAACACCTCTTTGCGTACCTCACGCGGGATGTCGAACTCGCGCCAAAAGGCCTTCGGGGGCACCACGATCGCCGAGCACAAGATCCGCATCGTCAACGGAACATACAGCGACAACCAGAACCGCTTGCGCCGCGGCAGATGCGGAACCCGCTTGCGCAGGTATTCGTGAGCGAAGGAGATGTGGCGCGCTTCCTCAGCCACGTGGATTGCCATCACCCGCTCCATGATCGGGTGCAGTTGCTTGCCCTCACGCAAAATGTTCTTCTGCGCGTGGTCGATGGGCTCCTCGCCGGCGAGGATGCCGAACCAGAACGGTATCGGCAACGGGCCAGCAACCAACGGGATCAACGGCTGGATCCATTTCAGCAGCCGCGGCATGCCGGGCACGTCGGCGCCGATGTGGTTGACCATCTCCTGGAACATCATCGTGTGGTTGCACTCTTCGACCGCCTCGTGCAAGCAGTAGCGGTACTCCGGGGAGCCGTTGGGCACCCAGAATGCGTACTCCATCAGGCCGCGAATCAGGATCGATTCGAAGTGCAGGCCGACTTTGGCCACGTTGGCCTGCCGCCACATACCGATCTTGATCTGGCGCTCCAGCGGCTGCGCCTGATACCACGGGTGGCGGCCCAGCGGGTCCGTGGCCGGTAGGACCCACCGCGTGTCGTTGTCGGTGACCGCGAATTCGGGTGCATCCCAGTCGATGTCGGTATACGGGTTGAAGTTGCGCCGCACCGACCCCT
>NZ_DASRBZ010000580.1:0-15463 GCF_035653355.1 Mycobacterium sp.
CACCAATTCGGGGTACCGGTCGGCTCGTTCCAAGCAGTCCAGCACAAGGCCGCCGACATGCATGTTGCGATCGAGCGCGCCCGCGCGCTGGGATATTTTGCAGCACTGACCATTTCGGCGAACGACCCGCGGCGGCGGCTAGCGGCCGCAATGGCCAAGGCCTCGGCAGGGGAGTGTCAGGCGCTGGTTTTTCGCCACGGCCTGCAGCTATTCGGGGCGATGGGATTCACCTGGGAGAACGACCTGCAGTTCGCCCTCAAGCGAGCCAAGGCGGGCGAGCTCATGCTGGGCGGCGCTGCCGAGCACCGAGCGATGATCGCGGAGGAGTACCGTGCAGCTGACTTTTGATGCCGACGTCGAGGCTTTCCGGGCGGGGTTCGTCGCATTCCTCGACGAGCATCTGCCCGACGCGGCGGAGACTCTGGAGCGGCCTCGCTCGGTTTCGCACATGCCGGCGTGGGCGCGGCGGTGGCAGCGGCTGCTGTTCGACAACGGCTGGCTGCTCCCCGGTCAACCGCCTGAGTTCGGCGGCCGCAACGCCACCGTGTTGCAGCAGTTCGTGCACCTCGAGGAGCTCTGCCGGCGGCGGATCTACCACAGCTTCAACCCGCAGGGCGTGAATATCGTTGCGGCGTCGTTGTTGTCGTTCGGCACCGACGAGCAGAAGCGCCGCTGGGCGGTGCCGATTCTGCGGGCCGAGATCACTGCATCGCTGGGGATGAGCGAGCCGAGCGCCGGCTCGGACCTCGCGTCACTGCGTACCCGCGCTGTGCGCTGCTCTGATACACAAGGCGACCACTATGTGGTCAACGGACAGAAGGTGTGGACGTCCGGAGCCCACGACGCCGACGTGCTGCTGACGTTCGTGCGCACCGATCCCAATGCGCCAAAGCACAAGGGCATCAGCGCATTACTGATTCCGACCGATACGCCGGGTGTGGTGCGTCGGCCCTTCCCGTCGATCTGTAGCCGCGACGACCTGGATTTCAACGAGGTGTTCTTCACCGATGTGCGGGTCCCGGCAGAGAATCTGGTCGGGCAGGAGAACCAGGGCTGGCGGGTGGCCAACGGATCGCTGGGCCATGAACGCACGATGATGTGGCTGGGTTTCGCCGACCGGCTGCACAACCTCATCACCGACTTCCATCCCGCCACAGCGCTCGACCGCGACCACTACGCAACTCTGGTCATGGACCACCACGCACTGCGTCTGCTCGGTTCCGTGGCGCTGGCCCGCGCGGCGCGCGGCGAAGAAGACGTTCCCGCGCTGTCGGTTCTGAAGCTGTTTGGCTCCGAGGCCGAGCGAAGCGCCTGCGAACACGCCTTGGCGGCGGCCGGCTCCGACGGCCTCATCCAACCGGCACTGACGGGTCCGTATGCGCCCATGAACCTCGACCACTACTTCGCCAGCTGGTTCGAGCGCTATGCCCGCAGTTTCTCAGGCACCATCGCCGGTGGGACGTCGGAGATCCACCGCAATATCATCGCCCAGCGAGTGCTCGGCCTGCCGCAGGGTTGAGGGGCACTCCCCTCGCGCGAGCAGACGCAAAAGCACCCCAAACGGTGCGTTTTCGGGGCTTTTTGCGTTGCTGGCCAACGTCTCAGTCGATGACGGCGGCTTCTTTGTATTCGGTGATCGGCCTTGCCAGACCTTGCTCGTCACAGATGCGCTGCAGCTTCTCGAGCGTTTGCTCGAGGCCGGCTCCGATCGGAAGACCGGGAGTGAAAGTTGCCGGCAGATGCCGCATGCCCTGGATGACTCCGATGGTGTCGTAGTGCACGGTGCCGGCGGGATCGCAGCGGTAGTCGGGCATCCGGTCGAGCACGGCCGTGAGCATCGACTTGAACACCACGCGTGCGACGTTGGATCCGGCGCAGCGGTGGATGCCCAATCCGAAGCTGAAGTGGCGATTTCCCTTGCGATCTAGAATGATCTGGTTCGGGTCTGCGAACACCGAGGGATCCCGGTTCGCCATTGCCCACGAAATCCACAGGCGCTCACCCTCTTTGAACCGGGTCCCGAAGAATTCGCAATCATCGGAGAACGTCCGGCCGTCCCCGGGCGCCGGGGTGAAGTAGCGCAGGAACTCTTCGGTCGCGGAGTCCAGCAAGCTGTCGCGGTCGCGGCTGAGCACGTCGCGCTGATCGGGATTCTGCGACAACCACTCCAGCGCGTGCGCCGTCAATGCCGTCGTGGTGTCGAAGCCGCCGCCGATGACCAGGCCGAGCATCCCGAACAGGTCGAGGTCAGGTGCTGGTTCGCCGTCGATCCGCAGCTGAAGAAGTGCGTTGATGATGCCAGGACGCGGGTTTTCCCGAATCTCCGTGAGATTGCTGAACAGGTCGATGCCCATCTGCCGGTGCTGTTCGGCCACCCGCTCGGCTTCGGGAGAGTGTTCCGGCGTGTACACCGCCGCATGCACCGGCTCGCTGTATATCTTCCACTTCTTCAGCGGAATACCCAGCATCGCCAATGTGAGCACGGCCGGTACGACGTTAGCGAGATCGTCGACGAAATCGATGTGGCCTTCTTCGATCTTGTCGTCCAGGCAAGCCCGCACCACATCGTCGACGAACGGCACCCATCGTTTGACTGCAGCCGGAGACATGTACGGGTTCAGGACATTGCGATAAATCCGATGCTCCGGATCGTCCATCTCGAGCATGCCGCCCCGGATACCGCTGGCCCGCCTCGCCGGCGGGATGCTGATCCCCTGGTAGGCCGGCCGTTGGCCGGTGAGGTCGTGGTGGTTTGAGACATATGGGCAGCGGGCGAGCTCGAACACCTCGCGGTTACCGGCCGCGACCCAATGACCGCCGTAGGTGTCGGTCCAGGCGATCGGACACTTGGCGAGCATCTCCTCGGTGATGGCCTCGAACTGATCGCGGTACTCGGACGTATGGCGGTCGAAGTGGTAGCGGGGTTGCCTGCGCTCGTTGTCAGCGTCCGCGGCCGTCCTATCCTCCACCGTCACGACGTTGTCTCCCTCGGCTTTTCGACGTCGGCCCCCGAAGAAGGGCTGTCCGCATCGATGAAGATCGCGCATTCCGGGCACGACTGGGCGGCTTCCCGAACCTTGTCTTGCTGGTCGGGCGGGACTTCGTCGAAGACGGCCGACGAATGCCCGTCGATGTCGTCGAGCTCAAACGCTTCCGGAGCGATCATCGAACACAATGTATGCCCCTGGCACCGCTCCGGATCGACCCAAACCTTCACCGTATTCCTCCGCGATTGCGCCGAATTCGCCTGCTTTACAGACTTTTCGCCTCAGATGTGGTAGTCGTACCACTTGAGGTAACCGCCAGCGTCCACACGTAACTGCATTCCGGTCACATACCTGGCCTCGTCAGAGGCCAGCCAGAGCACCGCGTTGCTGATGTCCTCGGGTTCGATGTAGGGAATCTTCATCGCCTGCTGCACGCCGAAAACCGGCTCCGCGTCTGCCTGGGTCGGGTGCTCCAGGTCTGGGCGGAAGGCACGGTACATCGGCTCACTCTGCAGCATCGGCGTATTGCAATTTGTCGGGTGAATGACATTGGCGCGAATGCCAAGCGGCGCAAGCTCCGTGGCGAGGACGTTGACATACTCTGCGATCTGCCGCTTGGAATAGAGGTATGCCATCCCGCCCGGGTCGGCGCCGGGATTGTCCTTTTTGGCTACGTCCATCAGCGCTGCGGTTGAGGCGGTGGCAATGATCGAGGCGCCTTCGCGCAGGTGCGGCAGCGCCACTTGAATGGCGTTGATGGTTCCGATCAGGTTGGTGTTCCACACGTCGCACCACGCCTGCAGCGGCGGGTTGCCTTGCATGCCGGCGATCCCGGCCTGCGCGACCACAATGTCGAGCTTGCCGAACTCGGCCAAGCCGTCGTCGAGTGCAGCGCGCAATTGCGCGGCCTCGCGCACATCGGCCTGAGCGGTCACCACACCTTGGCCGGTCTTCTCTATCAGCCGTGCGGTTTCGTCGAGGTCTTCCGGGCGGGCCATCGGATATCCGATGGTCTCGATGTCACGACAGATGTCGACAGCGATGATGTCGGCGCCCTCTTCGGCCAGCCGAACCGCGTGGCTGCGACCTTGGCCGCGTGCGGCACCGGTGACGAATGCGACTTTTCCCTGAACGCGTCCCACAGAATTTCCTTCCCAGTACTTATGTGTTTCGGCCGCCGTTGACGCCCAAGATTTGACCAGTGATGTAGCCCGCCTCCTCCGACACCAGAAAGGCGCACGCCGCGGCGATGTCTTCCGGCTTGCCGATCCGGCGAACCGGCGTCGCGGCAATATTTTTCTCGATGTCGCCGAGATGACCTTGTTCCGCGGCCTTGCGCAGCATCGGGGTGTCGATGAAGCCGGGCGGCACCGCATTGACCGTGATGCCGCTGGGCCCGTATTCGAGCGCCAGCGACTTGGTGAGGCCATTGACCGCCGATTTGGCCGCCACATAGTGCGACATATAAGGAACGCCGGAATGGGTGCTCGATGAGGAGATGTTGACGATCCGGCCCCAGCCGGCCTCGATCATGTCGGGCAATACCGCCTGAATGGTGTGGAAGACGCCGTTGAGGTTGACATCGATGATGCGCTGCCACTCCTCGAACGTGATGTGAGCGAACCGCTTGAACCCGTCGAGGCCCGCGGCGTTGACCAGAATCTCGACCGGCCCAAGTTGGTCGCGAATTGCCGACAGGGCGGCGTCGACTTGCGATCGATCGGTCACGTCGGCGGTGAACGCGAACTCCGACTCGGCCGGTTTGAGATCAATGGTGGCGACTCGGTGGCCGTCTTTGCGCAGCCGCTGTGCGACGGCTAAGCCGATGCCTGATCCGCCGCCGGTAACGACTGCGGTCCTCACGCGGCCCTCCATGCATGCGTCACCGCTTCAAACATCAAGAACATCCCTTTCGATTATGAGAACCGTACTCTCGCGTCGTATCGTCTCGCAAGATTCTGAACTACCAGTCTTGAAATGCGCAGATGTGCCAAGGGCTGGGATAACGGCCGGTGGTGACTGGACTCCTTAAGCCAGTCGTTCTGCCTTGAGTTCTCGCGTGCTGAATGTAAGATTCGCCCGGGATGAGAATCAAATTATCCATGTGTCTAGGAGGCGGGAATGCCATCGCAGGACTCGGCAGTGACCATCTCGGCAGGTGGCGGGTCCTCGGGCGCCTCGTCTGAATTTCAGCGCTCGGATGACATGGGGGCTGACCGGCGGCTGCTGATCGACGGCCGGCTTGTCACCGCCGACCGGACCTTCCCCTCGGTCAACCCGGCGACCGGCGAAGTCCTCGGCTATGCCCCCGACGCGGGCCTTGCCGAAGCCGACGCGGCCATCGCGGCCGCCCGGCGCGCATTCGACACCACGCGCTGGTCGACCGACGGCGAATTTCGGATTCACTGCCTCGACCAGCTGCATCAGGCACTGCTCGAGCATGCCGAGGAATTGCGTGAGCTGACGATCGCCGAAGTTGGCGCTACTCGGGCGCTGACCCACGGGCCTCAGCTCGACGAGCCGATTGCGATTGTCCGCTACTACGCCGACCTGCTGCGAACCTACCCGATGACCGAGGACCTCGGCGAAATCGAGTCGCGCGGCATGCGCCATCACCGCTGGGTGGAGAAGGAAGCCGCCGGGGTGGTGGGCGCCATCATCGCCTACAACTATCCGAATCAGCTCGCACTGGCGAAGTTGCCTCCGGCCTTGGCCGCCGGATGCACGGTCGTCCTCAAGGGCGCACCGGACACGCCGCTGGTCACCCTGGCGCTGGGGGAGCTGATCGCCAACCACACCGATATCCCGGCCGGTGTGGTGAATGTGCTCAGTTCGTCGGATCCAGCGGTCGGTGCCGCGCTGACCACCAGCCCCGACGTCGACGTCATTACCTTCACCGGGTCGACCGCCACCGGGCGCAAGATCATGGCCGCCGCCGCCGAAACCGTGAAGCGGGTCTTCCTCGAGCTGGGTGGCAAGTCGGCGGTGATCATGCTCGACGACGCCGACTTCGCGATGGCGAGCATGTTCGCCGCCTTCAGCATGTGCAGCCACGCGGGGCAGGGTTGTGCGTTGACCTCTCGGTTACTGGTCCCCAGGAAGCACCACGACGAGATCGTCGAGGCGATCGCACAGAACTTCGCCAAGGTGCGTCACGGCAATCCGGCCGACCCTAATACCTATATGGGTCCGTTGATCAACGAGCGCCAGCGCGACAAGGTGGACGGGATGGTCCAGCGGGCTGTCTCGGCCGGCGCGAATCTGGTGACGGGCGGCAAAAAGATTGGCCCGGGCTTCTTCTATGCACCCACCTTGCTGACGAACGTCGATCCGGACAGCGAGATCGCCCAGGAGGAGATTTTCGGGCCGGTGCTGGTGATCATCCCCTTTGACGACGACGACGACGCCGTGCGCATCGCCAATAACTCGATCTACGGGCTTTCGGGCTCGGTGTTCGGCAGCCAGGACCGGGCGCTCGCGGTGGCGCGCCGGATCCGCACCGGCACGCTGTCCATCAACGGCGGAAACTACTTCGCGCCGGACGCCCCATTCGGCGGCTTCAAGCAATCGGGTGTGGGACGGGAGATGGGGGTCGCCGGGCTCGAAGAATTCCTGGAGCGCAAGACGCTTGCAATGCCTGTGTCTGGGGTGGTCGCATGACGCCGCTGGAGGGCATCCGCGTTCTCGAAGTCGCCATGTACGGCTTTGTGC
Organism: Mycobacterium sp.; assembly: GCF_035653355.1. Taxonomy (GTDB): domain Bacteria; phylum Actinomycetota; class Actinomycetes; order Mycobacteriales; family Mycobacteriaceae; genus Mycobacterium. The sequence goes on from NZ_DASRBZ010000580.1 coordinate 6,699, forward strand.
CGTCGGCGGGCGCCGTGCTGGCCGAGTGGGGTGCCGACGTCATCAAGGTCGAACACGCGGTCACGGGCGACCCGCAGCGCGGACTGCGGCAGACCGGCATGTTGCGGGTGGAGGGCGATCCCAACCCGAACATCGAGCATGCCAACCGCGGCAAGCGCAGCATCGGCCTGGACATGTCGGTGCCCGAAGGCAAGGAGGTGCTCTACGAGCTGGCCCGCCGGTCGGATGTTTTCCTGACCAGTTTTCTGCCTGGGCATCGCCAGAAGTTCGGGATCGATGTCGACGACATCCGCGCCGTGAACCCCAACATCATCTATGCCCGTGGAAGTGCGTTCGGCCCCCGTGGCGCCGAGTCGGGCAAGGGCGGCTACGACATGACCGCGTTTTGGTGCCGGGCCGGAACCGCCGCTACCATCACGCCGGTTGGGATGGAGGGCATGGTCGCGCCACCCGGACCTGCGTACGGCGACACCATCTCCGGTACCAACCTCGCGGGCGGTATCGCGGCGGCGCTGCTCAACCGGGAACGCACCGGCGAACCGTCGATAGTGGACGTCTCGCTGCTCGGCAGCGGTTTGTGGTCGCTGGGCCACACCGTGGCCTTGACCGTCCATCTCGGACAACGCCTCGAAGCCCCGCCACCCGGAGTGCATGGGGCACCTAACAACCCTTTGGTCGGGCTGTATACGACTGCCGACAAGCGCTACATCTCTTTTGTGATGATGCAGCCGACCAAGTTCTGGGCCGACGTATGTCACCACATCGACCGCCCGGAACTCGCCAACGATCCCCGGTTCGCCAGCAATGAGCAGATCGCCGCCAACACGGCCGAGGCGGTGAAGATCCTCACCGAAGCGATCGCGGCTCGCACCCTGGCTGAATGGAGCGAACGGTTCGTGACGCTATCCGGTCCTTGGGCACCTGTACAAGACACGTTGCAGGCGGCCAACGACGCGCAGATCCGGGCCAACGATTATGTTGTGCAGGCCGGCCAGCTCGAATTGGTGGCCAACCCAGTGCAGTTCGATGTGTCCGCGCCGCCCACCGCGCCGGCGCCTGGCTTCGCTGAGCAGACCGACGAGGTTCTCATGGAACTCGGATACGACTGGGACCGCATCATCGAGCTGAAGACGACCGGCGCCGTCACCTAGAGTCGGGGGACTTGCGATGTCGCATGCTGCGTCCGTCGGTATTGACCGGCGTTCTGCGGGATTGTCGCAGAGTTTCGAGACCCTTGTTCTTGGTTGCGGATTCGGCTCCGAAAGGGTGCGCCGTGGGGCATAATCGCGGAACACGCGACGAAGGTGGGGGGCTTTACTCGTTCACCATTGACTTTGCCAAACCCCAAGCAAGGAGGAGAAGCGTGGGGAAGTTTTCGTCTTCGTCGCGGCGGGTTGCGTTGGCGCGCAATGCCATTCGTTCCGCAGCGGCGTTGGGCGTGACCGTCGTGGGAGGAGGGGGAGCCGATGGCGAGTAGTGGGGCTGAGCGCTGGTCTTCCGGTATCACAATGCCCAAAGGCTTCTCCGAAGCGATGCAGGCCGTGGGCGGGCTGGCCTCGATGTCGGGGGACGCGCTGAGGTTCGTGTTTCGCCGGCCGTTTCAGGGGCGAGAGTTCCTTGAGCAGTGTTGGTTCATCGCGCGAGTGTCATTGGCGCCAACCTTAATGGTGGCCGTGCCGCTGACGGTTCTGGTCAACTTCATTCTCAACATTCTGCTGCGCGAACTGGGCGCCGCGGATCTGTCCGGTGCGGGTGCCGCGTTCGGCGCGGTCACCCAGGTGGGACCGCTGGTAACGGTGTTGGTTGTGGCCGGCGCCGGCGCTACCGCCATGTGCGCCGATCTGGGTTCGCGCACCATTCGTGAAGAAATCGACGCGATGGAGGTGTTGGGCATCAACCCGGTTCAGCGTCTGGTGACCCCCCGCATGCTGGCGGCCGGGTTAGTGGCCCTGCTGTTGAACAGCCTTGTCGTCATTATCGGCGTTGCGGGCGGCTACACGTTCTCGGTGTTCATCCAAAACGTCAACCCCGGCGCGTTCGCTGCGGGTATCACGCTGTTAACCGGCGTACCGGAGATGATCATCTCCTGCGTCAAGGCATTGCTGTTCGGGTTAATCGCCGGTCTGGTGGCCTGTTACCGGGGACTGAGCATTTCCGGTGGGGGGGCCAAGGCGGTTGGAAACGCCGTCAACGAAACCGTGGTATACGCATTCATGGCGCTGTTCGTCGTCAACGTCGTAGTCACCGCCATCGGCATCCGATTCACGACCAAGTGACTGGAGACGTGCGATGACGGTCAAGACGTTGAGAGCCACCTATCCCAAGACTTTCCGTGCGCTCGACCAATTTCGCAAGCCCGCCGATGCCCTCGGCGGGCTGGGTGATCACATCTTGTTCTACGGCAGGGCGCTTGCCGGGGTGCCGTTCGCAACGGTGCACTACCGGCGTGAAGTCGTACGTCTCATTGCCGAAATCAGCATGGGTGCTGGTACTTTGGCGCTGATCGGCGGCACCGTTGTGATTGTCGGCTTCTTGACGATGGCGGCGGGCGGTACCTTGGCGGTTCAGGGTTATAGCTCGCTGGGCAATATCGGCATCGAAGCACTCACCGGGTTCTTGGCGGCGTTTATCAACGTCCGCATCTCGGCCCCCGTGGTCGCGGGAATCGGCTTGGCAGCTACCTTCGGTGCCGGCGTAACCGCCCAACTGGGCGCCATGCGGATCAACGAAGAAGTCGATGCGTTGGAAAGCATGTCGATCCGGCCGATTTCGTATTTGGTCAGCACCCGGATCATGGCGGGCATGATCGCGATTACTCCGATTTACAGCATTGCCATCGTACTGTCGTTCGTCGCCAGCCAATTCACCACTGTTGTCCTGTTCGGCCAATCGGGTGGTCTCTATAACCATTACTTCGATACATTCCTGTACCCGTACGACTTGTTGTGGTCGTACTTGCAGGCCGTTCTGATGGCGCTGACCGTTTTGTTGATTCATACCTACTACGGGTATTTCGCCGGTGGGGGGCCGGAGGGTGTCGGAGTCGCCACCGGCAACGCAGTCCGTACGTCGCTCATTGTGGTGGTATCGGTGACACTGCTGGTCGCGCTATCCATATACGGCACCAACGGACACTTCAACCTGTCGGGGTAACGGAAAGCGTTAGGAAGACGATGTCACACAACGCGATTCGCGTACTCGCCGGTTTGGTGGCCGTCGTCGTCATTGTCGGGATTGTCGCTGTGGCGGTCGGTATGTTCCAGGGCAGTTTCGCCACCACCGTGCCGGTCACCGTCGTTTCGCCGCGCGCCGGGCTGGTGATGAACAAAGACGCCAAGGTGAAAATGCGCGGCGTGCAGGTGGGTAAGGTGGCCTCGATCGATCCGGGGCCTAATGGGCAAGCGGTGCTTCACCTTGCGATGGATCCACCGCAGCTGCGTTTCATCCCCGCCAATGTGGTCGTCGACATCACGTCAAACACGGTATTCGGCGCCAAGTTCGTCGAATTGGTACCGCCCGCCAATCCCTCACCACAGCGACTGCACGCCGGCCAGATCCTGGACAACAAGCACGTCACCGTGGAAATCAACACGGTGTTCGAACGGCTGACGGCGCTGCTGGCGAAGATCGACCCCGCCAAACTCAACGAGACCCTCGGTGCAATCTCCTCGGCAGTCAGCGGCCGGGGCCACAAGATCGGCCAATCACTCGTAGACTTGGATTCTTTTCTGGCAACACTGGATCCGAGTCTTCCGGCCTTCAGCCACGACCTCAGCGTGCTTCCTGCGGTGGCGAACGCTTACGCCGACGCTGGTCCCGACATCGTGAAGATCGCCGATAATTCGACGCAAATCAGCCAGACGATCGTCGACGAGCAGCGAAACTTGGACGAGTTCCTGATCAGCAGCATCGGTTTGGCGACCGTCGGTAACGACGTGCTGAGTACCAACCGGCAATTGCTGACCTACGACTTGCATACGCTGGTGCCGACTACCAAACTGCTCAACGACTACCACCAAGCGCTGTGGTGCGGCCTGGGCGGGATGGTCGAGAATGCGAAGGTTCCGCCGCTGGATGTCCCAGGTGTCAAGGTACTGGTCTCGTTCTACTTCGGTGCTGAACGTTTTCGGTACCCGACCAACCTGCCCAAGGTGGCCGCGACGGGTGGTCCGCAGTGCCATGACCTTCCCGTAGTGCCCCCCGACGTGGCTCCCCCCTACGTTGTCGCCGATGTCGGTGCGAACCCCTGGCAGTACGGGAACCAGCAACTGCTGATCAACTCCGACGGCCTCAAACAGCTGCTGTATGGCCCGATTGATGGGCCGCCGCGCAACGTCACGCAGATTGGCCAACCCGGATGAGCAGCTTGCGCGGGACGATCATCAAGTTCGCGGTATTCGGCACCGTGATGGTGGTGCTGACCGTGTTCTTGTTCTTCATTTTCAGCCAGTACCGAACCGGTGCGACCAACGGGTATTCCGCAGTCTTCAACGACGTTTCGCGTCTCAAGACCGGGCAAACCGTGCGGGTCGCCGGTATCCGGGTGGGCACGGTCAATGGCGTGTCGTTGCGTCCGGATAACAAAGTGTTGGTGAAGTTCGACGCCGACCGCAGTCTCGTGCTCACCAACGGCACCCGTGCCGTCGTGCGGTACCTGAATCTAACCGGTGATCGCTACCTCGAACTCGTCGACGGTCCCGGGTCGACCAAGGTGCTACCGCCCGGTTCGCAGATCCCGGTCGACCGCACTGCACCAGCGCTCGACCTCGATCTGCTGCTCGGCGGCCTGAAACCCGTGATCACAGGCCTCAAGCCGCAAGACATCAACGCGCTCAGCTCCGCGCTGGTACAGATCTTCCAAGGCGAAGGCGGCACCTTGGAATCGCTACTGTCGAAAACCTCCTCGTTCTCAAACACCTTGGCCGACAACGAGCAAACGGTGCAGCAACTGATCGACCACCTCAACACGGTAGTGGGCACGCTGGACAAAGACGGTGACAAGTTCTCCCACGCGCTGGATCGACTGCAGCGGCTGATCAGCGGATTTTCGCAAGACCGCGATACGATCGGCGCCGCCATCGACTCCCTGGACAGGGGAACCGCCTCGGTAGCGGATCTGCTGACTCGCACGCGACCGCCGCTGGCAGGCACGGTGAATCAGCTGAACCGGTTGGCCCCGCTGCTTGATCAGAACAAGGGTCAGATCGATGTTGCGTTGCAGAAGCTACCGAGAAACTACCGCAAACTGTTGCGGCTGGGCGCAAACGGCAGCTGGCTGCCGTACTACCTCTGCGAACTCAGCCTGCGCGTCTCGGATCTGCAGTACCGGACAGTGGTAGTGCCCATGTTCAGGCAAGAAGGCGGGCGGTGCGCGGAGCCCAGCGAAGAGGAATTGCGCGCAGGCCAATGAGAGAGACCGATGGATAAGTACCGCGGAGCCCGCCTGATTCGGGCCGGATTCATGGGCGTTGTGCTGGTGGTGCTGGTCATCCTGGTGGGACTGTCTCCCGATCAGCTGGTACAGCGGGCCACGGCGGTCAGATACCAGGCGCTGTTCTCTGACGCGGGCGGCCTGGCTGTGGGCAATGTGGTGACGGTCTCGGGAATGCCGGTCGGCAGCGTGTCAAAGATGTCGCTGCACAACGGCGATGCCTTAGTCACCTTCACCCTCAAAGGGACGGTTCTGCTGGGCGGGGACACTACCGCGCACATCAGGACGGGTTCGCTGCTGGGGCAGCGAGTGCTCACCGTGGAATCAGCCGGCACTGGCCGGCTTCGTCCGATGGACATCATCCCTGTGTCGCGTACATCCTCGCCCTACTTGTTGACCGAGGCCCTCAGCGACGTCACGGCCTACGCCTCCGAGACGAATACTCAAGCGGTCAACCAGTCGCTTGACACGCTGTCGGCGACGCTCAACCAGATCGCTCCGCAACTGGGACCGACCTTCGACGGGGTGACCCGGTTGTCACGAGCCCTCAACAGCCGCAACAAAACACTGGGCGAGCTACTCAAAGGCGCCGCGGATGTCAGCGGAATCCTGTCGCAACGCAGCCAACAGGTCAACACGCTGATCCTCGACGCCGACGATCTACTCCAGGTACTCGTCGCGCGGCGGTACGAGATCTCGCAACTGCTGGCCAACACCTCCGCGGTGGCCAAGCAGCTGTCCGGTGTGGTGCACGACAACGAAGCCAAGCTGGCCCCGACGCTGAAAACGCTGAATTCGGTGCTTGCAATGCTGGAGAAGAACCGGGACAACCTCGCCAAAGCGATACCCGGTCTGGCCAAGTATCAGCTCACGCAGGGCGAGGCCGTCGCCTCAGGCTACTACTACACCGCGTTCGTCCCGAATGCGTTCCTGCCCGAAATATTCTTCCAACCGTTCTTCGACTTTTACTTCGGGTTCCGAAGAGGTGTGGACCAGGGTCGGCCACCGGACAACGCCGGGCCGCGGGCATTGTTCCCCTGGCCATACAACGGTATTCCTCCCTGCCCCGACTGTCATGTGGGCTTGCCACCGGGAAGGATCGGATCACAATGAGGCGCAACCGGCTTGCGGCCTGGCTGGCGATCGCCCTGGCAGTGCTTCTTGTCGCCGGCACGTTCGTGGCGATTCGCAATACGTTCTTCGGGCCCAAGACAATCACCGCCTACTTCACCACTGCCACAGGGATTTACAAGGGCGATGACGTGAAGGTCGCCGGCATCAAGGTTGGCAGCATCGCCGGCATCCAACCCCAGGGCACCCGTGCCAAGATGACTATGCACGTCGATCACGGTGTGCCGATTCCAGCGGATGCCAAGGCCGTGATCGTCGCCCAGAACCTGGTGGCCGCGCGCTATGTCCAGCTCACCCCGGCGTACCGGTCGAGCGGTCCCACCATGAGTGACGGCGCCGTGATACCGATGGAACGGACCGCGGTCCCCGTCGAGTGGGACGAGGTGAAAGCTCAGTTAACGCGGCTGGCAACAGATCTGGGACCCAGCGGCAAAGTGTCGAGCAGCTCCATCGGCCGCTTCATCGACAGCGCCGCGAACGCGCTGGGCGGCAACGGCGACAAGCTGCGGGAGACCCTGACTCAACTGTCCGGGGTGGGCAGAGTCCTGGCCGACGGAAGCGGCAACATCGTCGACATCATCAAGAACCTGCAGACGTTTGTCACCGCACTTCGCGACAGCGGCCAACAACTCGTGCAGTTCAACGACCGGCTCGCCACGCTCACCAGCGTGCTCGATGACAGCCGGTCCGATTTGGATGCGGCGCTGACGAATCTGGCGGCGGCGCTTCCCGAGGTGCAGCGCTTCATCGCGGGAACCCGTGACCCGCTCGCCGAGCAGATTGCGCGGTTGGCCGACCTGACCCAGATTCTCGTCAATAACAAGACGGCGTTCGAAAACGTCTTGCACGTTACGCCTAACGCACTTGCGAACGGCTACGCCGACTACAACCCCGACGTCGGCGGCATCCGCGGCGTATTTGCGTTGAACAACTTCACCAATGCCGTGTGGGCCGTCTGCTCACAAATGGCGGCCATCGAGAACGTCACCGCGACTGAGACAGGCAAGCTGTGCGCCCAGTACGCCGGCCCGGCGCTGCGTGTGGTCAACCCGTTCACGTTTATCAGCGCGCCGGCTCTTCTCTTCACATTCGGTGGGGGTTTCTTCCCCAACTTCAACTTCAACTGGTTTCCGTTCAACCCAATCCTGGCGAAGTCGGCAAGCCCGGAGAACATCGTCTACACCGAGGCGCGGCTGGCACCCGGCGGCGAGGGACCCAAACCCGGGCCGCCTGAGCTGCCTCCCGCGGTGTCTGCCTATACCGGCCTGCCGGGTGATCCGGTTGGGCCGCCGGGGGCGGTGCCCCCCGCGCGGATACCGGGAGCGGCGATGCCGGAGCCACCCGCGCCGACCAGGCCTGAGCAGTCACCGCCTCCGCCGCCCCCGCCAGCGCCGGGGCCGGGGAACGTACCCGGCATGCTGCTCCCGGCGGAAGGGCCGCAACCATGACCGCACAGCGACGAGGCGGCAAGCCGGCCCTGATGCCGGTCCGGCGGGTGGTTGCTGTCGGCTGCAGCGTCATGCTGGCCGCGACCGGATGCGCATACAACGGCCTGAACTCGTTACCTCTGCCGGGTGCGACCGGACGTGGGCCCGGAGCCGACATCTACCACGTCGAGATACCGAATGTCGGTACGATGGAGCCGAATTCGCCGGTGATGATCGACGACGTCGTGGTCGGCAGTGTCAACAAGGAGACGGTAAAAGCCTGGCACGCCGACGTTGAGATCTCGGTGAAGCGCGATGTCGTCGTGCCCGCCAACGCGGTGGCCAGGGTAGGCCAGACCAGCCTGCTCGGATCGATGCATCTGGAGTTGAATCCGCCGCCAGGCCAGCAGGGAAGTGGACGGCTAAAGCCCGGCGCCACCATCCCGCTGAACAGGGCCTCAACGTACCCGTCGACGGAGCAAACCTTGTCGTCGCTCTCGGTCGTCATCAACACTGGCGGCCTGGGCCAGATCGGCGACATCATCCATAATTTCAGCGCCGCCTTGTCGCAGAACCCACGCGCTGTTCGCGACTTGCTTGTTCGCCTTGACAGGTTCGTGGGCACGCTCGATGAGCAGCGCGACAACCTCGTCGCATCGATACAGGGATTGAACCGGCTCGCTGACACGCTCGCCGGACAACGCGACGTCATTACGACCGCGTTGCGCAAGATACCGCCCGCGCTGGACGTGCTGATCAAGGAACGGCCGCGCATC
>NZ_DASRBZ010000581.1:0-8312 GCF_035653355.1 Mycobacterium sp.
GGCCCATCGCCCAGCACACCACCGTGCGTTGCGATGCGGCCATCATGGCGGCGACCCGCTCCAGCTGCTGGCGGTCGACGCCCGTCGCCTCCACCACGGTGTCGAGATCCACTGCGCGGGTATTCGTCTCGTACGCTTCGAAATTCGCGCAGTGCGCGGCGATGAAGTCCCGGTCGACCACGCTGCCCGGCGCCCGGTCGTCGGCCTCCAGCAGCAGCCGGCCCAGCCCGGCGAACAGCGCCATGTCGCCGCCCAGGCGGATCTGCACGAATTCGTCGGCGATCGGGACGCCATGCCCGAGCAGCCCGTGCACCTTCTGCGGATCTTTGAACCGGATCAGCCCGGCCTCCGGCAGCGGGTTGACCGCGACGATGCGGGCGCCGTTGGCCTTGGCCTTCTCCAGCACCGACAGCATCCGTGGATGGTTGGTGCCCGGATTCTGCCCGGCGATGATGATCAGGTCGGCGTTGACAACGTCTTCGACGGTGACTGAGCCTTTGCCGATGCCGATCGATTCGCTCAGAGCCGCGCCGGAGGACTCATGGCACATGTTCGAGCAGTCCGGCAGGTTGTTGGTGCCGAAGCTGCGCACCATCAGCTGATAGAGAAATGCGGCCTCGTTGCTGGTGCGCCCTGAGGTATAGAAGACCGCCTGGTTCGGGTCATCGAGCGCCCGCAGCTCGTCGGCGACCAACTGGTAGGCCTCGGACCAGCCGATCGGGCGGTAGTGATCGTCGTCTGGGCGCAGCACCATCGGATGCGTCAGCCGCCCTTGCTGCGACAGCCAATACTCCGGCCTGGCCTCGAGGTCGGTGATCGAATGCCGCGCGAAGAACTCCGGGGTGACGACGCGCTTCGTGGCTTCCTCGGCGACGGCCTTGGCGCCGTTTTCGCAGAACTCCGCGATTTTGCGTCCACCGGGTTCTTCGGGCCAGGCGCAGCCCGGGCAGTCGAACCCGTTGCGCTGGTTCAGCCGCAGCAGTGAGGCCGCCGTGCGCAGCGGGCCCATCGAGGCCAGTCCGCGCTGCATGGACACCAGCACCGCTTTGAGGCCGGCGGCCTCGTGTTCGGGGTCCGTCGTGGCCACCGCGTGCTCGTCGTACGCGACGTTGATGTCCTGTTGCCGACGCGTTCGACCCGCCACCTACGCCTCCCTTGCTTGCCCCGCTCTTCCAGTATGCGGGTCTGGTTGACCGGCGAGCCCGGCCCGGGAACAAACCAGCACCGATCAGGGTTGAGCGCATCAGGCTTAACTTTGGAGGTTTGATGGCTGAAGCCAAATCGGTGCCGGTTTTGTTCGTCAGCGATCCGGTCGTGTTGCCGGGAATGGTCGTGCCGATCGCACTTGACGACGCCGCGCGGGCGGCGGTCGACGCGGCCCGCGCCACCGAGTCGGGCACGCTGCTGATCGCGCCCCGGCTGGACGACCGCTACCCGTCCTACGGGGTGTTGGCGTCGGTTCTGCAGGTGGGCCGTATCGCCGGCGGCGGTGCTGCGGCGATCGTGCGCGGTGAGCGCCGCGCACACATCGGCACAGGGACCACGGGTCCGGGTTCGGCGCTGTGGGTCGAGGTGCGCGACGTCGTGGAGCCTGAGCCCACCGAGGAGACCCGCAAGCTTGCCGGCGAATACAAGAAGCTGCTGCTGGCCATGCTGCAGCGCCGCGAGGCCTGGGAGCTTGTCGACATGGTGAACCGGCTGACCGACCCGTCGGCGCTGGCGGACATGGCCGGCTACGCGTCGTATCTGAGCGATGTGCAGAAACGGCAGCTGCTGGAGACCGAAGACGTCGCTGAACGGCTGCGGGTGCTGATCGACTGGACCGGCGACCACCTGGCCGAGGTCGAGGTCAACGACAAGATCGCCGAAGAGGTGCGCGCCGGGATGGAAAAGCAGCAGAAGGAGTTTCTGCTGCGCCAGCAGCTGGCCGCTATCCGCAAGGAGCTCGGCGAAGAAGGCACCGACGGTGCTGGAAGCACAGCCGACTACCGGGCCCGCATCGAGGCCGCCGACCTGCCGGAGAAGGTGCGCGAGGCCGCGCTGCGGGAGGTCGGCAAGCTGGAACGCGCCAGTGAGCAAAGCCCGGAAAGCGGCTGGATCCGGACCTGGCTGGACACCGTCTTGGATTTGCCGTGGAACGTGCGCACCGAGGACTCCACCGACCTGAGGGCCGCGCGGGAGGTTCTGGACAACGACCACCACGGCCTGGAGGACGTCAAAGATCGCATCGTGGAATATCTGGCGGTGCGGGCGCGGCGTGCCCAGCGCGGGCTGCAGGTCGTCGGCGGCCGCGGGTCAGGTGCCGTGATGGTGCTAGCCGGGCCGCCCGGCGTCGGCAAGACGTCGCTGGGCGAGAGCGTCGCCCGGGCGCTTGGCCGCAAGTTTGTGCGCGTCGCGCTGGGCGGTGTACGGGACGAAGCAGAGATCCGCGGGCACCGGCGTACTTACGTCGGCGCGCTGCCGGGCCGCATCGTGCGGGCCATCGGCGAAGCCGGGTCGATGAATCCCGTTGTGCTGCTGGACGAAATCGACAAGGTCGGCTCCGACTTCCGCGGGGATCCCGCGGCGGCACTGCTGGAGGTGCTCGACCCGGCGCAAAACCACACGTTCCGCGATCACTACCTGGACCTGGATCTTGACCTGTCCGATGTGGTGTTCCTGGCGACCGCCAACGTCGTCGAGAACATCCCGTCCGCGCTGCTCGACCGCATGGAACTGGTGCAGATCGACGGCTACACCGAGGACGACAAGCTCGCCATCGCCCGCGACTTTCTGTTGCCGCGGCAACGCGAGCGGACAGGGCTGACCGTCGACGAAGTCACGGTGACCGAGGCCGCGCTGCGCAAGATCGCCGCCGACTACACGCGCGAACCCGGTGTGCGGCAGTTCGAGCGGCTGCTGGCCAAGGCACTGCGCAAGGTCGCGACCAAGCTGGCCGACGGCGCCGACGCCCCGGTCGTCATCGACGAGCCCGACCTGGTCGGCTATCTGGGCCGGCCCCGGTTCACCCCGGAGTCAGCCGAGCGCACCGCGGTGCCCGGCGTGGCGACCGGCCTGGCCGTGACCGGGTTGGGCGGCGATGTGCTCTACATCGAGGCCAGCGCCAACGACGGCGAACCCGGACTGCAGCTGACCGGTCAGCTCGGTGACGTGATGAAGGAGTCGGCGCAGATCGCGTTGTCGTATGTGCGTTCGCACGCCGCCGAATTGGGCGTCGACCCGAAGGCGCTGGACCGGCGCATCCACGTGCACGTGCCTGCGGGCGCGGTGCCGAAGGATGGGCCGTCGGCGGGCGTGACCATGGTGACCGCGCTGGTGTCGATGGCCACCGGACGTCAGGTCCGCGCCGATGTCGGGATGACCGGAGAGGTGACGCTGAACGGCCGGGTGCTGCCGATCGGCGGCGTCAAGCAGAAGCTGCTGGCCGCCCAGCGGGCTGGGCTATCAACGGTGTTCATCCCGGCGCGCAATGAGCCGGACTTGGATGACGTTCCGGCCGAGGTGCTCGAGGCGCTGGATGTCAAGCCGATGACCGACGTCGCTGAGATCGTTGCGCAGGCCCTGGAACCGGCGAAGGTAGCTGCCGCGGCCGCCTGACGACGCTAGTGTCACGGCATGGCTGACGTCAACACCCTGAAACGACAAGTGGTGAGCGGCGTGCAACGCCTGGTGGTCAATCCGGCGGCCCGGCGGCTGCCGCTGACCATGATCGAAACCATCGGCCGCAAGACGGGGCAGCCGAGGCGCACCCCGGTCGGCGGCCGGCTGGTCGACAACCAGTTCTGGATAGTGTCGGAGCACGGCGAGCACTCCCAGTACGTCCGCAACATCAAGGCCAACCCCGCGGTGCGGGTACGGATCAAAGGCCACTGGCACACCGGTATCGCCCACTTGCTGCCCGACGACGACCCGGTCCAGCGGTTGCGCAGCCTGCCGCGGCTCAACAGCGCCGCGGTGCGCGCCATGGGCACCGACCTGCTGACGATTCGGGTGGATTTGGACTGAAGCTCCATGGCCTACGACACCGAACTTGCCGAGCGGATCCGTGAGCTGGTAGCGCCGCTGCGGGGCGTGGAAGAGAAGCCGATGTTCGGCGGGCTGGCTTTCTTGATCAACGGCAACATGTCCATCGCCGCCAGCGGTCAGGGCGGCCTGCTGGTGCGAGTGCCGGCAGAAGACGCCGACAAACTGCTGGCCCGCGAGCATGTGAGCCCGATGGTCATGCGGGGCCGGGAAGTCCGCGGCTGGCTGCGCGTGGACGCCGAAGCAGTGAAGACAAAACGTCAGCTGCAGAGCTGGGTAACCCGCAGTACTGACTACGCCCGCGGCCTGCCGCCGAAGTGAGCTGCACGGTTTGCGACCCGGGACGACGGGTACGCCGTGCGTTATGGACGAGCGCAAACAGCTGGTTCGACGGCTGCTGAAGGTCGCCGGCACCACGTATGCCGCAGAGGCGGGAGTCCGGCTGAGCGACAAGCCAATGCCGCTGTTTCAGTTGCTGGTGCTGTGCATGCTGGCCAGCAAGCCGATCGACGCGGCGATCGCGATGCACGCCGGGCGGGAATTGTTCAAGAAGGGCCTACGTACACCGAAAGCCGTTCTGGCGGCGGACCGACAGACGATGATCCGCGCATTCGGTCGCGCTCACTACGTGCGCTACGACGAAAGCTCGGCCACCCGGCTCACCGACATGGCCGAACGAGTCCGCGACGAGTACTCCGGGGATCTGCGGGAACTGGCCCGCGCCAGCGAGCACGATGTGCGGGCGGCCGCCCGGTTGCTGAAGAAGTTCAAGGGCATCGGCGACACCGGTGCCGACATCTTCCTGCGTGAAATTCAGGATGTATGGACTTGGGCGCGACCGTATTTCGACAAGCGTGCCACAGGCGCCGCCAAGAAGCTGGGTTTGCCCAGCGACCCAAAGGAATTGGGGTCGCTGGCACCACGCGACAACGCGCGACTGGCCGCCGCGTTGGTAAGGGTGTCGCTGGACAACGACCTGCGCCGGCAGGTGACCGGTTGACCCGCCGGTGACCGTGCGGATCGGCACGTCCGGATGGTCGTATGACCACTGGGTCGACGTGCTCTACCCGCCGGGCATGCCACCGGCGCGCCGGCTTGGCCGCTACATCGAAGTGTTCGACACCGTCGAGCTCAACGCCAGTTTCTATCGGTGGCCCAAGGATTCGACCTTCGCCGGCTGGCGTGAGCAGTTGCCGAACGGATTCACGATGTCGGTCAAGGCGCATCGCGGGCTGACCCACTACCGTCGGTTGGGCACTCCCGAGCCGTGGATCGAGCGATTTGACCGCTGCTGGAAGGCGCTCGGTGACCGGGCCGGTGTACTGCTGGTGCAACTGCATCCCGGGCAGCAGCGAGATGACGAGCGCCTCGATTCCTTCCTGGCCGCCGTGCCGACTTCGATACGGGTTGCTGTCGAGCTACGGCACCCGTCGTGGAACGATCCCGCGGTCTACGCGCTACTGGAAAAGCGGCGCGCCGCTTACGTGGTGATGAGCGGCGCCGGGCTAGTCTGCATCCCAAGGGCCACAACAGATTTCGTCTACGTCCGCATGCACGGCCCCGACCCCGACTCGATGTACTCCGGCTCCTATCCCGACAAAGAGCTGCGGCGGTGGGCGAAGCGGATCACTGAGTGGGACAGTGAGGGCCGTGACGTGTGGATGTACTTCAACAACGACCCGCACGGCCATGCCGTGCGCAACGCGCTCTTCTTGCGGGGGCTGTTGCGTTGAGCTGCTCCGAGTAAGCTGAACGCCATGGCCGCATCGCGCACTTTTGCCATTGTCGGAGGCGGACTTGCCGGGGCTAAGGCAGCAGAAGCATTGCGGAACAAGGCCTTTGACGGTCACATTGTTTTGTTCTGCGAAGAGCAGTATCTGCCCTATGAGCGCCCGCCGCTGTCCAAGGAGTTTCTGGCCGGCAAGAAGTCGCTGAGCGACTTCACCGTGCACGACGACTCCTGGTACCGCGACCACGACGTCGACCTGCGGCTCGGTACCCGGGTGTCGTCGCTGGATCCGGCCGCCCACTCCATTGGGCTGTCCGACGGCACCACGGTCGGGTACGACAAGCTGCTGCTGGCCACCGGATCGCGCTCGCGGGGTCTGCCGATACCGGGATCCGATGCTGGCCGTGTCTACTATCTGCGGACGTTCGACGACGCCTCAGCGCTGAACTCCGTTCTGGCTGACAGGTCTTCGCTGGCCGTTGTGGGCGCCGGCTGGATCGGTCTGGAGGTGGCCGCCAGCGCGCGACAGCGCGGCGTGAACGTCACCGTGGTCGAAACGGCCAAACAGCCACTGATGGGCGCGCTCGGTGCGGAAGCGGGCGAAGTCTTCGCCACCTTGCACCGCGACCACGGTGTCGACCTTCGGTTGCAGGCTCAGGTTGAAGAGATCTCTACTGCCGACGGCGCGGCTACCGGGCTGCGGCTGCGCGACGGGTCGACGGTTAGCGCCGACGCGGTGTTGGTCGCTGTCGGTGCGCAGCCCAACATCGAACTGGCGGAGCAGGCCGGACTGTCGATGGGTGGCGGCGGGGTGCTGGTCGACGCGTCGTTGCGGACCAGCGATCCCGACATTTACGCAGTCGGCGACATCGCCGCCGCCGAACACCCGTTGTTCAACACCCGGATCCGCACCGAGCACTGGGCCAACGCGCTCAAACAGCCGGCGGTGGCGGTGGCCGGCATGCTGGGTGAGCCGACCGAATACACCGAATTGCCGTACTTCTTCACCGATCAGTACGACTTGGGCATGGAGTATGTGGGCCACGCGCCTGACTATCAACGGGTGGTGTTCCGCGGCGACGTCAAGGGCCGCGAGTTCGTCACCTTCTGGCTTGACGGCAGGGGCCGGGTGCTGGCCGGGATGAACGTGAACGTCTGGGATGTGCTCGACGACATCAAGGCCCTGGTCCGGTCGAGGACGGCTGTGGACGCCGCGAAACTGGCCGATCCACAGGCCGCATTGGCTGACTTGGTGAGCTGACCCGAGTCGCGGGCCGCTACCGCAGTGTCGCTGTGCCGTCGGCCTGCACAGTCACCTTGGCCCCGGCGATGTCCTCGTGCACTGTGGCTGCTGCGGTGGCCGGGTCGGTGATCAGGGCCAAGGTGCGCGATTCCTCGGGTGTGCGCACAGCCAAAAAGACCTTCTCCGGCTGCCCGTCGCGGTTGAACGGTGTGGTCCAAGATTCGACGGTGCCCACGCCTTCCCACTCGACCGCCGCCTGCCGGGTGGGTTCCTGGCCGATCAGGGGTTGCACGTCTTCCCAACGGAATTCGGCGTTCGGCGGCTCGGTGCCGTACACACCGAAACTGTGCTTGGTGAGGTAGCCGCCGTTGGCGGTGACGAGGCCGCGGCGTCCGGGGTTGGCCACCAGCAGTTCGGCCATGGTGGCGATGGAGTGGGTGACGTAGTTGCTCCACGGGCCGCCGGCGAACGTCAGCCCGCCGGTCACGGTCAGTAGCCGTGCCGGGTCATCGGCCGGCAGCCCCAGTTCGGCCGCCGCGATCTGGACCGCGGAGGGGAAGCAGGAGTACAGGTCGACATAGTCGACGTCGTCGATCCCCACCCCGGTCAGTTCGAGCGCCCGCGCTCCGGCGATTCGGATCGCCGGGGACCTGTACAGTTCGGCGCGTTCGGATATCGCGTAGGTGTCGTGTGCGTCGGTGCCCGCATATGGGTAAACCCAGCGCTCGGACGGTACTTTCAGCCGTGTCGCCGCCTCGGCCGAAGTGAAGACCAGCGCGGCGCCCTGGTCGACCATGTTGTTGGAGTTCATCAGCTTCGTGTAGGGCCAGCTGATCATCCGGTTGTCCGGGCTGGGCTGCCAGATGTCTTCGGCGGCAATGGGTTTGCGAATCCAAGCGTGCGGATTGTTGACCGCGACGGCGTTGAACCGCGCCCACAGCTCGCCGATGCGCCTGCGGTGCTTGGCTAGCGGTTCGCCGTTGCTGATTCGCAGTGCCTGCTCGAACAGCGGGTACACATAGGCCGGCCGGTCCAGCCGGATCCGCTCCTCGGCCCGCCCGGCCATCGGCACGTGATCGTCGGCGCCCTCCGGAATCGGAACCGACTCGTCCTGCTGGGTCCAGACAAGTCTGCGGCCCGCGGCCTTCAGTTGGTTTCTGGTGCGCCAGGTTTCGGCGCCGGCGACCAACACGACGTCGGCATGGCCCTGTTGGATGTCCAGGCATGCCTGATTGACCAGCGACTGCGGCACGTTCCCGCCCACACCGCTGTAGCGGGTGGCGGGATTGTCGGCACCGATGTGTTGGGCGAGCAGCA
>NZ_DASRBZ010000582.1:0-2555 GCF_035653355.1 Mycobacterium sp.
AACCCGGGATCGAACTGCGTACCGCGCCGGCGAACGGCCGCCTGGATCGCCGCCTCGGCGCCACCCAGTCGCCGGTAGTACTCGACGATCAACGCAAGCTGCACCAGCCGCGAAGCGATCGCGATCCGCTCACCCTGCAAGCCGCCCGGTGACCCCTTGCCGTCCCAGCGCTCGAACACCTGCAGCAATGCGTCTGCGACCCTATCGCCCAGGCCGAGCCCAACCGCGACGCCGCCGGCGATCCGGCAGTGGGTGCTCTCAAACGCCTCGGCAAGCTCGCGGCCCGAACCGACCAGTGACCCGAGCAGCCGCGTGCGGTGAACCAGACCGTGATCTGCGCCGAGGTGGCGCAAGACAAACGCGGCCCGCGCCGCTCCCACCATGTCGACCGGAAACCTGTCGGCCTTCAGCGCGATGTCATCCCCAAACCAGCGCGCCTGCTCGTGCGCATCCGCATGGCAGCCGACCCAACCGAGCAGCGCCACGTAATACACGACCGCCCGCTCCTGCTCGTCGAGCCCGATCTCCTCGGCCAGCCTCAGGGCGATCCGGCACGAGCGCAGCAGATGCTCCATCGGCTGCCCGAGGCCAAGGTCCACCGCCAACGACAGCGCCGCCACCAACTCGGCCAGCCGAAGCTCGCCACCCTCGTCCACGGCAGCCACAGCTGCACACTGTAGGCCGTCAACCGGGCGCGGACCCAACTCCGGAGAGAGGGCGGCGGCTTTCGCTTCCGCCTAACGCCGAGCTAGGCCCTGGCGAAGCTCAGCGGACGCCAGTCCACGTCACTCGGCGTCAACCCGCAAACTGAACCTCACAATTCACGCCGCCAACGGACTCTACACGAAATCCCTGGAACGCCCGAAATACTAGTTTCCAGCGAGGTGGGCCGTGGAGGACTCGAACCTCCAACCTTGGGATTAAGAGTCCCCTGCTCTACCAGTTGAGCTAACGGCCCAGGGGAGGTGCGATCTTAGCCGGATCGCCTCGGCGCGCCTCGTCGTAAGTCGCTAACGAGCCCCGGCGCGCTCAGCACTGCTGCTGGACGAGCGATGGATTGGTCTTCGCTGCCGTGACCGCGGTCTTGATCGTCGTCCGTTGCGCCTTGGGGGCGAGCGAGAGGGCCTTGTTCAAGGCGAGCTCGCCCTTGTCCGTCTGGCCTGCGGCGAACGCGGACGCGGCAAGGCACTCAAAGCCAGTGAGCTGGGTGGGCTGGGCAACGGTCACCACCTCCCAGGCGCTTGCCTCACCGGCATAATTGCCAAGCGCGCCGTAGGCCCGTGCGACGAGAATTGCCAGCGTGGAATCGGGGCTCTTGGTCAGCTGGAGGTAACGCTGCCACGCCTGAATCGTCCCCCTCAGCTCGCGCTTTCCGGAGGCGGTGAAGCTGTTGGTCGTGTTGTTGAAGTTGCTGCCCTCGCCCGCGGCCGTCCAGCGGGCCTGCACCAGCTGGGCCCACGCCGCAGCGCTGTTCGGGTGGGCCTTGACGGCCTTCAGCGCGCTCTGCTCCTGCTGGCTGACGACCTGGTTCTGATTGTTTCCGGACCCATTGCCCGTGAACGCGTTGAGGAGCCCGCCGATGCCATTGCCGGCGCCGACCCCGAACAGCACGAGGCCGAGGCCCATCAGCAGGGCGAGCCCGAGATAGACGCCTTGGACGGTGCGGCGGCGGCCGCGGCTACGTAGGTCAAACAGCATGGGTCACAACGAGGTCTCCAGACCGCTGTCGAATGTTTGTGTCGCCTCCGCGGCCGCCCGCGCGGCCGCCCGGCGATCGGCGATCTTGAGCAGCACGATACTGACGGCGAACAACAGAACGAGCGGCAGCGCCTCCAGCCCGGTCGTGACTGGGTCCGAGCCCGGCATCGCGGCGGCGACCACCGCGATGATCACGATCGCGTAGCGCCAGTGCCCGGTCAGGGTCCCCCCGTCGATCACGCCGATGCGGTGGAGCGCGAGCAGTCCGAGCGGCAGCTGGAACGCCAAGCCGATGCCCAGCATCGTCAGGATCTCGAAGGTGAAGTACGCCTTCGCCTGCACGAGCACCTGGAACTGGGCGCTGTTATAGCCCTGGAGGAAATGGACTGCAGGCGGGAGCACCACGACGTAGGCGAACACGATCCCGGTCAAGAACAACAGCGGTGCGGCCACCATCACCGGCACCGCCATCCTGCGCTCGGACGAATTGAGCGCTGGAATCGCGAACCCGTAGGCCTCGAACAGCAACACCGGAAGCGAGAACAGCAATGCGAAATAGGCGGCCACGGTGAGCGTCGTCGTGAACGGCTCGCCGACTCCGATCGTTATCGGTTTCTCCTTGGTCTGGACCTTTTGGTTGAGCGCAGCGGCCGCCTCGGCCGCCCCGCGCGCGATCTGCGCGGCGGCGGCACGGCCGCTCGCCGACAGGCCCGGCGCCGTCGCCAGGGCGGCGGCGCCGTGCTCGATCTTCTGAAGTCCCGCGCGCTCGTGGGCCTCCTGGTTAGGCACTGCCCCGAGCCCATGCTGCCCCACGACCGCCGGCGGTAGCGCCCGGTTGAGCAGGTGAATCAAGGGCA
>NZ_DASRBZ010000583.1:0-5467 GCF_035653355.1 Mycobacterium sp.
CGGGTACGGCGTTCCAATTTCGTCTACGGCTCCACCAAAGCCGGTTTGGACGGCTTCTACCTTGGTCTGGGCGAAGCGTTGCGCGAATACGGGGTTCGGGTGCTGGTGATACGGCCCGGCCAAGTCCGTACCCGGATGAGCGCCCATCTCAAAGAAGCACCGCTCACCGTCGACAAGGAGCAAGTCGCCAACCTCGCCGTCAGCGCGGCCGCGAAAGGTAAGGAATTGGTCTGGGCGCCACCGACATTTCGCTACGTGATGATGGTTTTGCGTCATATCCCGCGGCCGATCTTCCGCAAGCTCCCCATCTGAGCAGATGCCCAGCAGACGCGAAAGCCCCCAATCCGGGCAGAAAATAGGGGCTTTTACATCTGCTCGCGCCGGGGACGCACTGGCCAGCATCGGCCAGGTGGCGATCGCTGCCGCGATTGCCGCTGTGGTCGCGGTGATCTCGCTCAAAGCCATCGCCGGCGTGAACTGGCCTGCCTACCCGTCGTCGAATCAGCTGCACGCGCTGACCACCGTCGGTCAGGTGGGCTGCATCGTCGGGTTGGTGGCCACCGGCTGGCTGTGGCGACGCGGTGGGCCGGCGATCCGCCTGCTGTCCCGGCTGGCCGCAGTAGTATTCGTGTCAGCATTCTGCGTGGTGACGCTGGGCATGCCGCTGGGCGCGACCAAGCTCTATCTGTTCGGGATCTCGGTGGACCAGCAATTTCGCACCGAATACCTGACCCGGCTCACCGACAGCGCTGCGCTGCGCGACATGACCTACAAGGGGCTGCCGCCGTTTTACCCGCCCGGCTGGTTCTGGATCGGGGGGCGCATCGCGGCGCTGACCGGAACACCCGGCTGGGAGATGTACAAGCCGTGGGCGATTACCTCGATCACCATCGCGGTCGCGGTTGCGTTGGTGCTGTGGTGGCGGATGATTCGCTTCGAGTTCGCGCTGATCGTCACGGTCGCGACCGCTGCGGTGATGCTGGCCTACAGTTCACCGGAGCCCTACTCGGCGATGATCACGGTGCTGCTGCCGCCGGTGTTGGTGTTGACCTGGTCGGGGCTACGCGCTCGCGACCGTGACGCCGGTGTCACGGTCGACGGCGGCGTGGGCCGGTCCGGTGGGTGGGCCGCGGTGGTCGGGGCCGGGATCTTTCTGGGCTTCGCGGCCACCTTTTACACGCTGCTATTGGTGTACAGCGCGTTCACCGTGGTGCTGATGGCGGTGTTGTTGACGGCGTCGCGCTGGCGGCGGGGCATCAAAGCCGCCGTCGACCCGCTGGTCCGGCTGGCAGTCATCGGCGTCATCGCCGCCGCGATCGCCGCGACCACGTGGACACCCTTTCTGCTGCGGGCATCCCGTGACGCGGTCAGCAACACCGGCAGCGCCTGGCACTACCTTCCCGCCGACGGCGCCGAGCTGACCTTCCCGATGCTGCAGTTCACGCTGCTCGGCGCGCTGTGCATGCTCGGCACGCTGTGGTTGCTGGTCAGGCTGCGGACATCGGTGCGGGCGGCCGGGCTGGCGATCGCGGTGCTCGCCGTCTACCTGTGGTCGCTGCTGTCGATGCTGACCACGCTGGCACGCACCACGCTGCTGTCGTTCCGGCTGCAGCCGACGCTGACCGTGCTGCTGGCCGCGGCCGGCACATTCGGTTTCATCGAGGCCACGCAGGCACTAGTCGGGCTTGCCCGAGAAAGGAGCCGCGATCGCGCCTGGGACCGGAGCGTCATCCCGGTGGCCACTGCGATCGGGCTGGTCGGCGCGATCGGCTTCAGCCAGAACATCCCCGAAGTGCTGCGCTCGGACCTCGCAGTCGCCTATACCGACACCGACGGCTACGGCCACCGCGGCGACCGCCGCCCGCCCGGCGCCGAGAAGTACTACCCGGCCATCGACACGGTGATCACCCACGTGACCGGTCAGCCCCGCGACCAAACCGTCGTGCTCACCGCCGATTACAGCTTCCTGTCCTACTACCCCTACTGGGGCTTTCAGGGGCTGACGTCGCACTACGCCAACCCGCTGGCGCAGTTCGACAGGCGCGCCGCCGCCATCAAAAGCTGGTCCAAGCTCAAGAACGCAGAGCAGTTCGTCCACGCCCTCGACACGCTGCCCTGGGCGCCGCCGACGGTGTTCTTGATGCGCCGGGGCGCGAACGACACCTACACACTGCGACTGGCCGAGGACGTCTACCCCAACCAACCCAACGTCCGCCGCTACACCGTCGACTTCAAAGCCGCCCTGTTCGCCGACCCCCGGTTCACCGTCACCACCATCGGCCCATTCGTGCTGGCCATCCGACAGGAGCCCAGCCACTGATGGCAACGGAATCGACACAGGT
This sequence comes from Mycobacterium sp., assembly GCF_035653355.1. GTDB lineage: Bacteria > Actinomycetota > Actinomycetes > Mycobacteriales > Mycobacteriaceae > Mycobacterium. The sequence goes on from NZ_DASRBZ010000583.1 coordinate 2,343, forward strand.
CGGGCCACTACCATCTACCTCCGTGACCGTCACGGGCGCGAACTACCGGACCACCCGGGAAGACGCAACCACCCGGGTAGATCGGACCGCCCGGAACTTCCGGGCGGCCCGGTTCGTCGCCGTCGTCGCAGGCCTGCTGGGAGCGGGCCTAGCGATCATCACCCCGTTCTTGCCGGTCAAACAGACCACCGCCCAGCTGAACTGGCCGCAAAACGGGGTGTTCCACAGCGTCGAGGCACCGCTGATCGGATACGTCGCCACCGACCTGAACATCACCATCCCGTGTCAGGCCGCCGCCGGACTGACCGGGCCTGGCAATACCAGCAAAACGGTGCTGCTGTCCACGGTGCCCAAGCAAGCGCCCAAGGCCGTTGACCGCGGCCTGGTCATCGAACGCGCCAACGACGACCTCGTCGTCGTCGTACGCAACACCCCGGTCGTGGTGGCGCCGCTCAGCGAGGTCCTCGGCCCGGCCTGTCAGCGGCTGACGTTTACCGCCCACGCCGACAAGGTCACCGGCGAATTCGCCGGGCTACGACAGGGCCCGCACGCCGATCACCCCGGCGCACCCCTGCGCGGCGAACGCGGCGGCTACGACTTCAGGCCGCAGATCGTCGGCGTGTTCACCGACCTGTCGGGGCCGGCGCCGCCGGGGCTGCAGCTGTCGGCGACCATCGACACCCGCTACAGCAGCGCCCCGACGCCGCTGAAGATGGCCGCAATGGTCCTCGCGGTAGCGCTGACCCTCACCGCGCTGGTAGCACTGCACATCCTCGACCGCGCCGACGGGATCCGGCACCGCCGCTTCCTGCCCGCCCGCTGGTGGTCGATCAGTGGGCTGGACGTGCTGGTCACGGCGGTGCTGGTGTGGTGGCAATTCGTCGGCGCCAACACGGCCGACGACGGCTACATCCTGACCATGGCCCGGGTGTCCGAACACGCCGGCTACATGGCGAACTACTACCGCTGGTTCGGCACCCCAGAGGCCCCGTTCGGCTGGTACTACGACCTGTTGGCGCTATGGGCGCACGTCACCACGGCCAGCATCTGGATGCGGCTGCCGACCCTGCTGATGGCGCTGACGTGCTGGTGGGTGATCAGCCGGGAAGTGATCCCGCGGCTGGGCCACGCGGTCAAGCAGAGCCGCGCCGCGGCGTGGACGGCGGCGGGCATGTTCCTGGCATTCTGGCTGCCGCTGAACAATGGGCTGCGGCCCGAGCCGATCATCGCGCTGGGCATTCTGCTGACCTGGTGTTCGGTCGAGCGGGCGGTGGCCACCAGCCGGCTGCTGCCAGTGGCGATCGCCTGCATCCTTGGCGCGCTGACCCTGTTCTCCGGCCCGACCGGCATCGCGTCGATCGGGGCTCTACTGGTGGCGATCGGGCCGCTGCGCACGATCCTGCACCGCCGTACCAAACAGTTCGGTCTGCTGCCGCTGATGGCCCCGATCTTGGCCGCCGTCACGGTCACGACGATCTTGATCTTCCGGGACCAGACCTTCGCCGGCGAGCTGCAGGCCAACATGCTCAAGCGTGCGGTCGGGCCCAGCCTGAGCTGGTTCGACGAGCACATCCGCTACGAGCGGCTGTTCATGGCCAGCCCGGACGGCTCGGTGGCCCGGCGCTTCGCCGTGTTGGCGTTGCTGGTGGCGCTGGCGGTGTCGGTGGCAATGGCGTTGCGCAAGGGCAGGATTCCGGGCACCGCGGCCGGGCCGAGCCGACGCATCGTCGGCATCACGATCATCTCGTTCATCGCGATGATGTTCACCCCGACCAAGTGGACGCACCACTTCGGGGTGTTCGCCGGGCTGGCCGGTTCGCTTGGGGCGCTGGCCGCTGTCGCGGTGACGGCCACGGCGATGCGCTCGCGACGCAACCGCACCATGTTCGCCGCACTGGTGCTGTTTGTGATGGCGCTGTCGTTCGCCAGCGTCAACGGCTGGTGGTATGTCTCGAATTTCGGTGTGCCGTGGTCGAATGCGTTCCCGGAGTGGAAGTTCGGCTTCACCACCGCGCTGCTGGGGCTGACGGTGCTGGTGCTGCTGCTGGCAGCGTGGTTTCACTTCGTCAACAACGGCTCTGGCGGTGAGCCCCGCTCGCGAATCGCGCGAATTACCCAGTCGCCGTTGGCAATTGCGGCGTGGCTACTGGTCTTCTTCGAGGTGACGTCGCTTACTCTCGCGATGACCGACCAGTACCCGGCCTGGTCGGTCGGCCGCTCCAACCTGCAAGCGTTGACCGGCAAGACGTGCGGGCTGGCCTACGACGTGCTCGTTGAACAGGACCCCAATGCCGGCATGCTGACCCCGATCGGGATGCCGGTGAAAGACGCGCTGGGCGGCGGCTACGCCGAAGGCTTCGACCCCAACGGCATCCCCGCCGACGTCTCCGCCGACCCGGTGATGGAACGCCCCGGCGACCGTAGCTTCCTGAACGACGACGGGATGATCACCAGCAGCGAGGCCGGCACCGAAGGCGGTACCACGGCCGCGCCTGGCATCAACGGATCACGCGCCCGGCTGCCCTACAACCTGGACCCGGCCCGCACACCGGTGTTCGGCAGCTGGCGATCCGGTGTGCAAGTCCCTGCGGTGCTGCGCTCGACGTGGTATCGGCTGCCGCCCCGCGACCAAGCCGGGCCGCTGCTGGTGGTCTCGGCGGCCGGCCGGTTCGATCCCGGCGAGGTCAAGCTGGAGTGGGCCGACGACAAAGGCGCAGCCGCTGGAAAACCCGGGGGCACAGTGAGTTTCGTCGACGTCGGGGCGGCGCCGGCGTGGCGTAACCTGCGAGCGCCGATGTCCGCGCTGCCGCGCAGCGCCACCCAGATTCGGGTGATCGCCACCGATGACGACCTGGCGCCGCAGCACTGGATCGCGCTGACCCCGCCGCGCATGCCGCGGCTGCGCACATTGCAAGACGTGGTCGGGTCGCGGGACCCGGTGCTGCTGGACTGGCTGGTGGGCCTGGCGTTCCCGTGCCAGCGGCCTTTCGACCACCGCAACGGCGTCATCGAAGCACCGAAGTGGCGGATCCTTCCGGATCGCTTTGGGGCGGAAGCCAATTCGCCGGTGATGGACAACAACGGCGGCGGCCCGCTCGGGATCACCGAGCTGTTGGTGCGCGCGA
>NZ_DASRBZ010000584.1:0-6468 GCF_035653355.1 Mycobacterium sp.
CTGCCCGGCGTCGGCGACGACGCAGCCGTCCCGCGCGACGCGGTCAAGCGTTCGATCGCCGACGTCCAGCTGCCCGAGCCCGAGACCCAGCACGTCGAGGCAGCGCCCGCCGCACCCGACATCGATGCACCAGCCGCGGCACCCGACATCGGCGCGATCGCACCTCCCGAGGGACGCCTGGAACGCCTGCGCGGCCGGCTGGCCCGGTCGCACAACGCGCTGGGCCGCAGCATGCTTGGCCTACTCGGCGGCGGCGACCTCGACGAAGACTCCTGGCAAGACGTCGAGGACACCCTGCTGGTGGCCGACCTCGGCCCGGCGGCCACTGAATCGGTGGTCTCACAGCTGCGCAGTCGGCTCGCCACCAGCAGCGTGCGGACCGAGGCCGACGCTCGCACGGTGCTGCGGGAAGTCCTGATCGGCGAGCTGCGCCCCGAGCTGGACCGCTCCATCCGCGCGCTGCCGCACCCCGACCACCCCTCGGTGCTGCTTGTCGTGGGCGTCAACGGCACCGGGAAAACCACCACAGTCGGCAAGCTGGCGCGCGTGCTGGTGGCCGACGGCCGGCGCGTCGTGCTCGGAGCCGCCGACACCTTCCGGGCCGCCGCGGCCGACCAACTGGAGACCTGGGCCGCCCGCGTCGGCGCCGAAGTGATTCGCGGCGCCGAGGGCGCCGACCCCGCCTCGGTGGCCTACGACGCCGTCGACAAGGGCATCGCCACGGGCGCGGACGTCGTGCTCATCGACACCGCAGGCCGGCTGCATACCAAAACCGGGCTGATGGACGAACTCGGCAAAGTCAAGCGGGTGGTCAGCCGGCGGGCAGCGGTCGACGAGGTGTTGCTAGTGCTCGACGCCACCATCGGTCAAAACGGACTGGCCCAGGCGCGGGTATTCGCCGACGTCGTCGACATCACCGGCGCCGTGCTTACCAAGTTGGACGGAACAGCCAAGGGGGGCATCGTTTTCCGCGTCCAACAGGAACTGGGCGTGCCGGTGAAACTGGTCGGGCTCGGTGAAGGGCCAGACGACCTCGCCCCCTTTGAGCCTGCGGCCTTCGTCGACGCGCTGCTGGGCTAACCCCATCGCTCGCAGTGAGAATTACGTAACCTCCGCGAAACGTTGAGGCACTAACGCCGCAACAACCTTTGCGCATTGTCTGACAAGGTCATCGGTCACCTTTGGTGGCCGGGGCTGCGCCGACCGGAGGTGATGTCGAGTGGACCAATTCCCAACCATGGGCATTCCCAATACTGGTGACACCGCCTGGATGCTGGCGAGTTCCGCGTTGGTGCTGTTGATGACGCCGGGCTTGGCGTTCTTCTACGGCGGGATGGTCCGCGCCAGAAGCGTGCTCAACATGATCATGATGAGCGTCAGCGCGATGGGCGTCGTGACGGTGCTATGGGTGCTCTACGGTTACTCGTTGGCCTTCGGTGACGACGTCGGCAATATCGCCGGCCGGCCAACCCAGTACTGGGGACTCAAAGGCCTCATCGGTGTCAACGCTGTCGCCGAGGATCCGAAGACCCACACCGCGGCGCTTCAAATCCCATTGGCGGGCACCATGCCCCACGTCGTCTACGTCGCATTCCAGCTGATGTTCGCGATCATCACCGTCGCGCTGATCTCCGGTGCGGTGGCCGACCGGATGAAGTTCGGCGCCTGGACGGTGTTCGCGGGACTGTGGGCGACTTTCGTGTATTTCCCGATCGCACACTGGGTGTTCGCGGCCGACAAGTTCGCGGCCGCGCACGGCGGCTGGATTCTCAACAAGCTGCACGCAATCGACTTCGCCGGCGGCACCGCAGTGCACATCAACGCCGGGACGGCCGGGCTGGTGCTGGCGATTGTTCTCGGCAGGCGGCAAGGCTGGCCCAAAATTCGGATGCGGCCGCACAATCTGCCGTTTGTGATGCTCGGTGCCGGACTCCTGTGGTTCGGCTGGTACGGATTCAACGCCGGATCAGCGACCAGCGCCAACGGCGCTGCGGGCGCCACGTTCATCACCACCACGGTTGCGACCGCCGCCGCCATGCTCGGCTGGCTGCTCACCGAGCGCGTCCGCGACGGACACGCCACCTCGTTGGGAGCGGCGTCAGGCATCGTCGCCGGCCTGGTCGCCATCACGCCGTCGTGCTCGTCAGTCAATGTGGTGGGCGCCTTGGTGATCGGCGTACTGGCCGGCGTGTTCTGCGCGCTGGCGGTAGGGCTGAAATACCGAATAGGCTTTGACGATTCACTCGACGTGGTCGGAGTGCATCTCGTCGGCGGTCTGGTGGGCACGCTGTTGGTCGGCCTGCTCGCCGCCCCGCAGACCACCGCGATCGCCGGCGTCACCGGCGTATCGCCCGGCTTCTTCTACGGTGGCGGGTTCGCTCAGCTGGAACGCCAAGCCATCGGCGCTTTCAGCGTTCTCGCGTATTCGGCTGTGGTCACCGCTATCTTGGCTTTGATCCTGAAATACACCATCGGGCTGCGCCTGAGCCCAGAGGACGAAGCCTCAGGCATCGATGAGGCTCAACACGCTGAGAGCGGCTACGATTTCGCGGTCGTCAGCGGATCGGTTCTTGGTCGTCACGCCTTGGAGGAGAGTGGATATGAAGCTGATCACCGCGATCGTGAAGCCGTTCACGCTCGACGACGTCAAGACCAGCCTGGAGGAGGCGGGCGTCCTGGGGATGACGGTGAGCGAAGTCCAGGGGTACGGGCGGCAGAAGGGTCACACGGAGGTGTACCGGGGCGCTGAGTACTCGGTCGAATTCGTCCCGAAGGTTCGCATCGAGGTTGTTGTCGACGATTCCATCGTCGACAAAGTCGTCGACAGCGTGGTTCGGGCGGCACGCACCGGCAAGATCGGCGACGGCAAAGTGTGGGTCAGCCCGGTAGAAACCGTTGTGCGGGTACGCACCGGTGAGCGTGGACCCGATGCCCTCTGAGGTCGGCCGCGAGTTTGCGCAAGCAGACGCAAAGGTATCGAATTCCGCACGTTTCGTGGGCTTTTGCGTCTGCTCGACCAGATCTATTTGATCCAACCCGCATAGTATGAGACCACGCAGGTCAGATCCCGTCCCAGACTCTCGATGGGAGGGTCCGGCTCCTGAAAGCGCCCGCCCCGCAATCGATTTGGTCGCTGCGCGGGAGCGCCTGCTTGCGCGCGGTCCGCGCGACCTGGATTCGGCGGCACTGCGAAAGGCGTGGCAGGATCTGCACGAGTCTTGGCTGACGACCAAGGCGGCTGAGATCGGCATCACCGCCAACAGCGGGTTCGCGATCGTCGCAACCGGGTCTCTGGGCCGAGCGGAGCTGCTGCCGCACTCGGACCTCGACCTGATGTTGCTGCACAACAACATGCCTGCCGACATTGTCGGCCAGGTCGCCGACCTGTTGTGGTATCCGCTGTGGGACGCCAACATTCGCCTCGATCACTGCGTGCGAACCGTCGCCGAGGCGCTGGAGATCGCCGGTGCGGACATCTCGTCGGGCCTGGCCATGCTGGAAGCACGCCACATTGCCGGCGACGCCGCGCTGTCGGAGCACTTGATCGACGGCGTTAGGCAGCAGTGGAGAAGCGGGATCCGTTCTCGATTCGGCGAACTCGTCGAGGCAGCCCAGGCCCGTTGGCGTCGCACCGGCGAAATTGCACACCGCGCCGAGCCTGATCTGAAATTCGGGCGCGGTGGCCTGCGTGACATCCAGTTGCTCGACGGGCTGGCTATCGCGCAGCTCGCCGACCGGCAGGCACTCCGGACCCCGGAGACCCTGGCTGGTTCGGTGGACTGGGCTTGTCGGGCGCTGATTGATGTGCGCACCGAGCTGCATCGGGTGTCTGGTCGCGGCCATGACGTGTTGTTGGCCCAATACGCCGACGACATCAGTGACGCCCTGCAGCTGGGTGACAGGTTTGACCTGGCGCGCGTCCTGTCGGACGCGGCTCGAACCATCAGTTACCACGTCGACGCCGCCTTGCGGACCGCCGCGAATTCTCTGCCGCGCCGAGGGATGTCGGCCTTGCGACGACGGCGCCGCCGGCCACTGGACGACGGTGTGGTCGAGTACGCCGGGGAGGTCGTGCTGGCCCGTGACGCCCGACCAGAGAACGACCCTGGGCTGCTGCTGCGAGTGGCTGCTGCATCGGCCGTTGCGGGACTGCCCATCGCGTCCGCCACGCTGAGCCGGCTCGCCGACACCGCACCCGAATTGCCCACCCCGTGGCCAGCCGACGCTGTGGACGACCTCTTGGTTCTGCTCAGTGCCGGGCCGGCCGCGGTCGCGACCATCGAATCCCTCGACCGGGTTGGCCTGTGGACCCGGCTGCTCCCGGAGTGGGCCGCCATCCGCGATTTACCGCCCCGCGACGCGATCCACACCTGGACCGTGGATCGTCACCTCGTCGAAACTGCCGTTCGGGCAAGCGGTTTCGCGACCCGCGTGGCGCGGCCGGACCTGCTGATACTGGCTGCACTGCTGCACGACATCGGCAAAGGGCGCGGCACCGACCATAGTGTGATCGGTGCGGAGTTGGCCACTGTGATCGGCGCCCGGCTGGGCATGTGGCCGGCCGACGCGGAGATGCTGGCGAAAATCGTTCGCCACCACCTGCTCTTGGCCAAGACGGCCACTCGGCGTGACCTGAATGACCCCCAAACCATCGCAGCGGTCGCCGATGCGGTCGGGGGAGACCCGGTTGTGCTCGATGTGCTGCACGCGTTGACGGAGGCTGACTCGCTGGCGACCGGCCCAGGGGTGTGGAGTGAGTGGAAGGCCTCGCTGATCAGCGATCTGGTACGACGCTGCCATCTGGTGATGGCCGGAGAGAGCTTGCCGCATCCCGATCCCATTGACCCCGAATATCTCTCGCTGGCAGACGACCACGCGGTTCATGTTGAAGTCAGGCAGGGCGATGGCTCGCGGTATCACGTCGTGATGATCGCCCCCGACGAGCGGGGACTGTTGTCGAAAGCTGCGGGCGTGTTGGCGTTGAACTCGCTACGAGTGCATTCCGCCGCAGTGAACATCCACCAAGGTGCTGCGATCAATGAGTTCGTGGTGTCGCCGCTGTTCGGGCAGCCCGCGGCGGCCGACCTTCTGCGCCAGCAGTTGGTCGGTGCACTGGCCGGCGACCTCGACGTCCAGGGGATGCTGGACCGGCGCCGAGAGGGCGAAGCCCATAGCAGCCCCGTCGGGGACGTGCCGACCGGCGTGCCCGCCCATCGGCCGACCGCTCCGCCGCGCATTTTGTGGTTCGGCGGCACGCCTGAGCGGCTGATCGTGGAAATTCGCGCGACCGACCGGACGGGCTTGCTCGCGCAACTGACCGGCGCCTTGGAGCGCGCTGCTGTCGACATCGTCTGGGCGAAGGTCACCACGCTGGGCTCGATGGTGGACGACGTGTTTTCTGTGGTGCTGCCGGCCCAGGCGGCGCCGTCCGAGGATGTGCAAGCGGCGGTGGAACGCGAACTGTTCGCCGTGTTGGGCAGCGCCGTCGTCGACCGATCCGTCGACTACGCGAGCTGAAGATCAGGGCCGCAGGGTCGTTTCCGCGTCCGTCACACCAGGACCGTCTTCGGCATCACGGTGGGCTTAACTCCGTACCGCGGAGTGCCGAAGCCCGCACCGCCGCGTCCGGCCGACGCTACCGAAGGCATCCCGGCCGGCACCGTTGCCACCCCAGTGTTTTCTTCCGGAGCGACGGTCCAACCTGAACCCTCGAACTCCGCGGCAGCGCTGGTTTCGGGAGTCCCCGCCGACCAGCTGGCCGGCACCGACAACTTGCCCACCAGGGAAGCCTGGCCCATGCCCGCAGCGACCGGCGCCGCACCAAAGCCGCCGCCCGCAGGCGCCGTCGCGCCCGCCAGGATTCCTCCGCCCAAGCCGGCGCCCAAGGGGGTGACATCGCCGACGGTGACGCCCGCCGGAGCATTCGCAACGAAGTGTCCCAGGGTCGCCATGGCCGAGATCGTCATCATCGTGAACCAGGACGCCGTGACATCGGCCGAGTTAATGCTGTTGAACACGATGCCGGTGTTCAGGAGGTCATTGAGACCTTGCCAAACCGACGTTCCCGTGGGTGCATCCGCGGCCGCCGCGAGCGGGTTGGCGAGCGCTCCCTGCGTGCTGGTGAGGCTGGACAGCACCCCGTTGAGCCCCGATGCCGTCGCGTTGCTGTTTACGGCGTTGGTGACTGCGGCAGCTTGCAAGCCAGCCCCGCCCGGGTTGGTGTTGTCCGCCGGGGGCGTCACCGGTTGCAGCTGCGCTGCCGCTGCCGATTTGGCGGCGTAGGCGTACAGCGCACTGGCATCTTGCGCCCACATCACGAGGTATTGAGCCTCGTTGGCCGCGATCGCCGGGGTGTTCTGCCCCAGGATGTTGGTGGCCACCAGCATTGAGTGCTGCGCCCGGTTGGCAGCAATCACCGGTGGAGGCACCGTGGCGGCGAAGGCCGTCTCGTAGGCCGCCGCCGATGCA
>NZ_DASRBZ010000585.1:0-3458 GCF_035653355.1 Mycobacterium sp.
CGCTTTGCTTGTTGCGACTGGCGAGATCGCATTAATGAGATGTGCCGGCACTCGACCGCGCGGTTGTCTGGTTGACCTCCGGCTATGAGGCGTCGCGTGGATCCCGACGTCGTCTTCGGGGGGCTCGCGGGGCCTTCTCCACTACAACGTGGATCACTTCGACGACACTGACAGCGATGTCACGATTTTGTCGGCATCGCATGAGCGGGCTCCTCGCCGCCGCCAGGCGCGGAACCACCGATTTCGCAAACTGATTGGGGTATTGCTCAGTGACCGACGCTCGCTTCGCAGTTCATGTGCTGGTCATCGCTGAGCGGATCACCTTCAGGTCGTGATCGTCGATCTTGAATACCCCGAATCGGAACTTGTAGCCCCATCGAGCCTTGTCCTCGATGAAGTCGAGGTGGTCGATGAGTGGTCGGATCGGCGTCTCGGTGCACTCGAGGAAGTCGACGTTGCGACGCCACGGCTGGAAGTCAGGCGTCATCTCCACTTGGTATGGCTCGTCATCGGCGACTTGGCCGATGGCGGTGAAGGCCTGAAGCGGCTCACCGTCGGGATAGGCCGTCTTGGGTGAGTAGAAGATGATCCAGTCGCCTCGAGCCATCTTGCGAAGCATGTGCGGCTTGCCGTGGTTGGCCTGGGTGAAGCGACCGCGGACCCCCTGCTCGACATGGTCACGGCTGACCGTATTGATCCAGTTCGTCATGACCGCATGCTAAGCCGGGTGACGGACACATCCGTGCGTTCGTTGTCGGGCTGTGGATAACCGGCAGGCATGCTCAACAGGAGCACCGGCACGCATTCGGGTCCGCGGTGATACTACATACGACATCAAGTTGGAGAAGGCATCAATCCCTGGTGGGAGCGGCTGAAGAGGCCGCCGAGCATCCTGAGGTTAGCCGTGATGCGCTCGGAAGCCCAACAACGCCGCGAACACACGCTAAAGCCCCGATTTCAGCGAAACCCGGGGCTTTCGCGTCGGCTCGGCAACCCTACTTGAGTTCCGACGACGACAGGCCCAACAGACGGCGGGCGACCACCAGCTGCTGGATCTGCTGAGTGCCCTCGAAGATGTCCATGATCTTCGAATCGCGCGCCCACTTCTCGAACAAAGTCTGCTCGGAATACCCTGTGGTGCCGGTCAATTCGACCGCCTTGAGGGTGATGTCGCTGGCCACCCGGCCGGCCTTGGCCTTGCCCATCGACGCTTCTTTGGAGTTCGGGATACTGTTGTCGGCCTGCCACGCCGAACGCAGCGCCAATAGGTAGCTGGCTTCCCAGTCGGCCTCCATCCGCAAAAACTCTGCCGCAGACGCACTTTGCGCATGCCACGGCTTGTGGTAGGAGATCTCCACCCCGGCGTCGGTCAAAATCTTGCGCAGCTCTTCCAATGCGGCACGGGCGATCCCGATGGCCATGGCGGCGACGATCGGGCGGGTGTTGTCGAACGTCTCCATCACGCCGCCGAAGCCCTTGCTGGTGTCTATTTCCGGGCTGCCCAGCAGGTTCTCTTGGGGGATGCGGACGTTGTCGAAGCGGATGGTAGCCGTGTCGGAGCCCTTGATGCCGAGCTTCTTCTCGAGCCGCTCGACGGTGACGCCCGGATGCTCGCGCGGCACGATGAACGGCTTGATCGCGGCTCGGCCTTTCGACTTGTCCAGCGTCGCCCACACCACGATGTGGGTGGCCCGCGAACCGGCGGTGACGAAGATCTTTTCGCCGTTGATCACGTATTCATCGCCGTCGAGCCTGGCGGTCGTCGACACCGCGGCCGAGTCCGACCCGAATCCGGGTTCGGTGATCGCCATCGCCGCCCACACCTTGCCCAGCCGCTGCAGCTGCTCGTCGGTGGCCAGCCCGGAGATCGTGGCGTTGCCCAGGCCTTGGTAGGGCATCGAGAGCATCATCGCCGCGTCGCCCCAGCTGGCTTCGATCGTCTGCAGCACCGCTGCCATGTTGGGGCCGTTGCGGTTTTCTTCCTTGCCCTCGCCCTCACGGAACGCCTCGGCCCCGGTGAGTCCCAACGTGTTCGACTCGGCGGCACCCATGAACAGTTGGGCCAGCGTGTCGAGCTCGACCGGATAGGCGTGTTCGTTCAGGTCGTATTTGCGGGCGATCGGCCGCATCATTTCGGCGGCACCCTGATGTGCCTTGTCGATCACCGAGTGCATCTTGCGGGGAAGTTCCAGATTGATTGCCATGGTTGGTCTTTCGCTTGCGAATTAGATGACGACCTAGATAACTACAATGCCCTCGGCGACGCCGATGGCTCGCAGGTCGCGGTACCAGCGCTCGACGGGGTGTTCCTTGGTGTAGCCGTGGCCGCCGAGCAGCTGTACGCCGTCGAGGCCGATCTGCATGCCCTTGTCCGCGCCGAGCCGCTTGGCCAGCGCCGCTTCGCGGGTGAACGGCAGGCCCTGCTCCGCACGTGCCCCACCGCGCCACGTGATCATCCGCAGGCCGTCGAGCTCGATGGCGATGTTGGCGCACATGAACGCCACCGACTGCCGGCGGGCAATCGGCTCGCCGAAAGCTTCGCGTTCCTTGACGTAGGGGACGACGTAGTCGAGCACCGCGTGCGAGGTGCCGACCGCCAGTGCCGCCCAGCCGAGCCGGGACAGCGCGATCGCCTCCGCGTAGTCGTCGTCGTTGGCGTCATCCTCGCCCAGCCGGGCGCTCAGCGGCACCGACACGTGATCGAGCTCAACCTGACCCAAAGCCGCCGCGCGAATGCCCATGCTGGGGTCGGGCTTCACGGTCAGACCGTTAGTGGACGACTCGACGATGAACAGGGCCGGCTTGCCACTCAGCTGCGCACCGACGATGAACAGCTCGGCGTCGGCGGCAGCCGGCACCAATGACTTCACTCCGTTCAGGCGATAGCCGCTCGGGGTGCGCGTGGCGGTGGTCTTCAGATTGGTCGGATCGAACAGTGGCTGCGGTTCGGCGATCGCGACGCAGGCCTGCGGGACATTCTCACCCGCGAACTCCTTGAGATAGGTGGCCTGCTGGTCGGCGCTGCCCCAGTGGGTGAGTGCCGACGCCACACCGCCGGGCGCCAGAATCGGCAGCGCGAGCCCCATGTCGCCGTAGGCCAGTGCCTCAGCCACCAGGACGTTGGTCACGCTGGAGCGATGGGCGGCGATGCCCTCGAAATCTTCAGGAACGTTCACCGCGGTGACGCCGAGCTCGGCTGCCTTCGCGATCAAGTCCGGTGGATACTTCGCGGCCTCATCGGCTTCGGCCGCGGCCGGGCGCAGAATCTCCTGGGCGAACTCGTCGACCGTTTCGACAATCAGTTTCTGGTCATCGTCGGGAGTCAGGTCGAAGTAGTCCTTGCCGCTGGCCTTCAGCCGGGTGGGGCCGCCGCGAAGGCCTTGGACTCGCTTGAACTGACGGCTGGTGGCACCGGCAACCGAAAAGCCTGTCTTGACACCGTATTTCAGCGTCCGGTT
>NZ_DASRBZ010000586.1:0-12617 GCF_035653355.1 Mycobacterium sp.
AGCCGCGGGCTGGACACGTCGGTGTGGCCGTAAACACCCAGATAGCGCCCCAAGTCATGCCAGTGCACGAGCAGCACGTTGTCGCGCCGGGGCTGCGTCGCATCGCGGTCACCAATTGCCGTCACGTCCCTAGCTTGCATCGGCGCGCCTTGAGGCGAGTTATGCCCCCCTTTTTCCAACCGTGATTTTTATCGACGACCACAGCTGACTGGGACGCGCGAGCCGATCGGTGCTGTCAGACAATCCGCAGGTCGTCGTCACATTGCGGCGGCCCGGACGCCGCTGTCGGTAAGGGAGCCGGCTCGTCCGCGGCTCGCTCGCCGCAGGGCGGCGACAAGGGCGATCTCATAGCCTTCGAGCATCCTGCGACTGTTGGCCCCGCTGCGGAAGGAGTCGGCCCGTGGCATCGTTTGTCGTGCATCTGGCCAGCGGCGAGTCGCTGACCGTAGACGGCGAATTCAGTATCGGCGGTAACGGCGTGCTGACCGTTGTACGTAGTCAGCTACCGCGTCCCGCCGTTACTCTTCATTTCGCGCCGACGGCATGGATATCCGTCGAGACGACTGCCCAGCCAGCGTTGGCCGCGGTGGCCGCCACCCAATCGCGCTAGTCGGTGAACTCGGGTTGCGTCGCCACCGCGGGCATGCCCCAGCCGTTTTCTGACACGAACTCCGGAAGCGGCCGCGCAAAGGCCCAGCCGTCCAGTTCCAATGCCGGTCTATCGGGAAAGTCGGGCACCGGGCCCAGGCACAGTATTGCCACCGGTTCAGCGTCGGCAGGCATGGATAGCAGTGCGGCCAGCCGTCGTGGATCGAACAGCGACACCCAGCCCATGCCGAGCCCTTCCGCGCGAGCCGCTAGCCACAGGTTCTGGATCGCGCACGACACGGACGCCAGGTCCATCTGCGGCAAGGTGCGCCGCCCGAACACGTAGGCGTCGCGGCCGTCACACAGTGCCACCACAAGCAGTTCTGCGCAGTCGAGAATGCCCTCAACTTTCAGTCGCAGGAACTCCTGGGCGCGCGGTCCCAGCGCCTCAGCGGTGAGCAGCCGCTCCTCCTCGACCAGGGTGTGGATACGCCGCCGCAATGTGTCGTCGGTGATGCGGATGAACCGCCAGGGCTGCATCAGCCCCACGCTGGGCGCGGCATGCGCGGCCTGCAGCATGCGCGATAAGACGTCGTCGGGGATAACGCTGCCGGCCACGAACCGGCGCATGTCCCGGCGTTCGGAGATCGCCCGGTAGACGGCGGCCCGCTCCCGCTGGCTGAACGCGTGACCGGTCACAGGGCCATCGTAGAAACCGCTGCGGCGATCGCGTGGGAGGCCGAGGGCGCGGCAAGATGAGACCCACTCGGCGGAAAGGGAGCGGTGCAATGAAAATTCCAGACATCTTTGACCAGTTGCCCACCGATGATGTCGTCCGGCGTGTCTTCGGCGAGCCCTTCCGCACGGCCGACGGCGCCACTCTCATCACCGCCGCCCGGGTCCGCGGCGGCCGTAGCGGCGACGGTCTGACGGCTACGCCGCTCGGCATGTTCGTGATCCGCGGCGAGAAGGCGTCCTGGGTCGCAGCCGTCGACATGAACCGGATAGGGCTGATCGGCGTGATCACCGGTCTGCTGGCAGCGGTGATCGGCACTCTGGCGGTGCTGCGCCGCCCGCCGTGGCCGGATCTGCGCGGCTGGCCGCCTCAGGGACTGTAGGCCACGGCGACCGCCCGGAACACGTACTCCGGGGGCATGTCGAACGCCAGCGACCGGCGCGGCAGCCCGGCGAGCACGTCGCCGGGAATGGTGGCCTTGTAATGCAGTGATAAATGACCGGTGAACCGCGAGTCGACGCGACCGACGTCGACTTCGACGTGCAGACCGCTCAATGCGACCTGGGCTGTCGCGGGGCCGGCTTGCGCCTCGTCCCAGCGCACATCGACCGTGGGACCGGCCAGCTTGGGCAGCGACGATAGCGTCGCCACCACCCGTTGCGACGTCAACACCAGCGACCCCACGTAGCTGGCGACGCTGTGCGACGAGCGCAGACCAGGGATGGCGCCGCTGAACCGTCGGGTCACTGCGACGTAGTCGGCGAGGTAGATCAGACCCTCAGCTTCCACCTCTTCGCGCAGGTCGTCGGGCAGTTTGCCGATGCCGAACAGTCTGCGGACGAAAACTGCCATCAGCCCAGTATGACGTCGGGTGCCCGGCAATGCGTTCCCGCGGGGTTCGCCTGGCGGGCGGTACGGATTGTTGTCCTGGTAGGCGTATAGCCATGCTTTCGCTCCGGTCGACAGTCGTGACCGTTGCCACGGCTGTGCTCGCGGTGGTGGTGTATGCGGCTATGTGGCTGGGCTATCGGCATGGGTGGGCTTGGCTCGGATCCGCCGACACTTCGTCGTTGCAGACTCTCTACGACGTCGGCGTCAAGCATCCGTTGTGGGTGCGGTTCTGGGACGTTGTGTGTACGGTGTTCAGCCCGGGGACGTTTCGCCTGGTGGGTGTGGTGGCCGTGGTGGTCGCTATGGCCAGGCGGCTTGTGCGGGAAGCGTTGTTCTTGGTGGCGACAACGGAATTCAACGAGCTGATTACGCACGTCGCCAAGCATCTGGTTCATCGTCCACGGCCGGCGACGCCGCTGATGCACGCATCGTCGTCGTCGTTTCCATCCGGGCATGCACTGGGGGCCATGGTCGTTGTCTTGGCCTTGTTGACCGTGCTGTTCCCCATATTGGGGCGGTCGATGCGCGTGGTTGCCGTCGCAGCGGGCGCGCTGATTGTGGTGGCCGTGGGGTTCGGGCGCGTTGCGCTGAACGTGCACCACTTGTCCGACGTGGTGGCCGGCTGGGCGCTGGGATACTTGTATTTTCTGGTGTGCGCGCTCGCGTTTCGGCCTCTGCAGCGCCAACAGCTCAGCCTTGACGCAATTGGTCGGTGATCTCGAAGCCCATAACTGTGCCGTCCTGACGATGGTTGGTCATGTTGCGGCATTCACCGGAGACCCTGATAGCCCCCCTGCCGTTGGTTGGGTTCTGAGTCATGACCGCAACCACGCCGTCTTTGTTGGTGGCTCGTCCGTTACCACGGTTACTGGACTTCATCTTTGATATCGACTGGCAGTATGGAGTGGTCCTTGCGATGGTCGAAGGTGTCGCGGCATTCGCCGTTGACATCGACCCACGCGTGGCTTTTGCGTTCGACTCCCGCAGGGAAGTGCGCCGGTAGCACGGTGAGGATGACGTTGACTTTGCCTTTGCGCAATGTTGGAGCATGAGATGTGAAATCGGAGTTGGTACTCCAGCCATTGCGGACTAGCGGCCCGATCACCGCCTGTGGGTCGGCTGACTGATTATGCGGTACGCCGGGTACCCAAAATGACACTTTCGCTACCCCCCGGAAGGGGGGGTCTCCCTGATCGTTGCACGATTCATAGCTGAACGTCGCTTCAGTCACCTCGGCACTGAGTGTAGTGACAATGTCTCGCGCAGCGTCGACGACTTGGGAGCGGGCCTGCTGCGGGGAAATGGGGTTCGACACGGCGTTAGCACACCCACTGAGTGCAAGGCCGATCAGCACCGCGGTGCCAGCAGCTCTGCCTGGCAGGATCCACACCCGTCACTTCCTTTCACCCGTCGTTGATGCGCACCGGCGGTTTGCGTTTTAGCCCGTCGGCGCGCTGTGCTGGTGCCCGCTGGTTCCTTGCCGGATAGCTTCGGGGTCAACCCAATCCGGCAAAAAGTATTCGCCGCGGTGGTGCGCCGTCATGCCGTCGTGCTGCAGCGCATCGCCGTGGCCCGAAACCACGTCGGCGATGCTGAACAGCGATTCGGAGCCTTTGTCGAAGTAGTGGGAATGATCTTCAAGCGGATTGTCCGAGAACTCGGGGACTTCAGCTTTGAATCGGGTAGAGCCGAAACCATCCACGGCCGGGTCGTCCCCAAGTCCGCCTAACGGAGTGCCTGTTCCCGGCAATGTCACGTGACCCGGAGACCACGTGACCGGGTCATCCGAGGCGGCTCCGACGTAGAGATGCCCACCAGGGTTGAGGTGGAAATCGGCAGCCGAATGCGCCAGATCTGTGCCCGGAGAGCCAACCAACACCACATCGTCGGCATGCATGCCGTATGCCGCCGCTGCATCCGACACTGCGGTGGATCCGTAGGAGTGTCCGACGACCGTCACGTGTGCCGGTGCTCCCTGGTGCGTGACCGCCAACGCATTGACGTCGGCGGCCAGTGCTTGGCCTCCTGTACGAGCCATATTTGGCTCGTACAGACCAGGATCGAACACGTCGTTCGGCGCGTCGTAGCCGATCCACATCACCACCGCAGTGTCCTTGCCCCAGTCAGCACGGGCCGACTCCTCGTAAAGCCGCACACCGTCGGGATTAGCCAGCGTTCCCTGCTTGACACCGGAGCCTAATCCCTTTACCAAAACGGCAGTGTTGGCAGCTTTGTCGGGGTTACCCATCGCGATGGCAGCGGCCCCGTCCCCGTTGAATGCATCCGGCTGATACTTCAATAGGTACACGGGCGGGTGGTTGCCCCACTCATCCACGGCCGTTGCGGACTTAGCAAGACCTTCCTTTGTCTGGTTGGCATTGTTGTAACGAGTGATGTCGGTGGCCGTAAGCCCGTACATGGCGGGGTTGCTCACCACGTCGCCGACCTGCACACCATGCTGACTCGCGGCATTCATGACGCGGTTGATGTCATCGTTCATCACGGCCTGGTTGACCGCGTCGCGCGCCTCGACCGGAATTCCGTTGAGGTTGCCTAGCTCTGGCGGGTGCTGCTCAATCAGCTGCTTCCTCTGTTCGTCGCTCAGCGAGTTCCACCACTTGTTGACGTCCTCGGCGCTGGTATTCGGCGGCGGAAGCGTAGGATCTTCCGGTTTCAGCGGCGTCTCAGGCGCGTCGAGACCTTGGATGGCAGCCGGGTCGTATCCATCGGTTCGCAGATTGGCAGACGCCTGCTGCAGAAAGTCGGAGTAGCCGGCGCGGATCGACTGCAGCTGGGCCAGGGCGGCTTTGGTGTCGGCAATGGCTTGGTCTTCAAGCGCGGTGATTAGTTGATCGAGTTGCTGTCTTTCGGCAGCAGACAAATTGGGCTTCTTCTCCAGATCAAGTGCCTGGCCGACCTCGTTGTCAATCTGCTGCAGCTGGCTTTCCAGCGTCGAAATCAATACACCCGAAGTGCGCTGCGCTTCTGCAAGGGTGGCGGCCACGTTCTCGAGGTCGACGGCGATCTTGGGTAGTTGCGCGGCCTGCAGACTCAGTGATTGGGTGGCCCGCTGAACTTCTGCGGAATCGTTGATCGGATGCTCGCCGTTCTCGCGGTTCCACGACGCCTCGAAGCGGCGGCGCGCGTCCAGAAACGCGTTGTTCGACTCCGTCGTGCACGCACCAGCGTTGTGAAACGCCTGCGCCAGACCGGAAATCTCTGCCGGACGGCCGCTTTGCAGGCTGGCGTTGACCTGCCACGGGTCGCCGCCGGCGTGGGCGACCAGCAGAGGGACGCTTATGTAGCGGAGGTGCACCGCACTGCGTCCAACTTCACTGTGTTGCGGTCCTCCATATCGGTGAACGCCGTCGCGGCGGTGCGGGCCTTGTCGCCGACGTCGCTGAGAGTCTGTTGGTGGGCCCGCAGTTTCGTGGTGTGGTGGGTATGGGCTTGGCTGACCGCCTGATGAAACTCGTGCGCCGCGGCGAAGTCGCCGAACATCCCGGCCGCCGGGGACATGCTCGCCAAGTGATCGGCGCCGTCGCCGGCATGCCCGCCAGCCCGGTGAGAATCATCGGCTCCCGAATGCAGCAGCCCCGTGTCGACGAACATCGGCACACCCCTTCCGAAGCTGGGGGTAAGGCTACTACCGGTTGCCGCGCCGTCAATTCACCCTGAGCAGCGCGAGGGGCTTACCGAGCGTGGCCGCGCGCGGGCAGCCGCAGCCGAAAGCGGACAAACACCGCCGCTGCCAGGCCGAGTGCTACCAGCATGCCCATATCCAACAGCCAAGAGCGTTGCGAATGCAGCCATAGCCGGTCGGCGGGCACGTCGACCTCAATGTGGCGCAGGTCCACCGTCGAAGCCGAGGCCGCGAACCCCCACCGCGCCGGCAACAGCCACGACGCCTGCGACAGCCCCATGCGACCGGTCACCGGTATCAGCCCGCCAGCCAGCACCATCGACACCATGATCGCCACCACCAGCATCGGCAGAATCTGTTCCCCGGAGCGCGCCAGCGACGACAACGCCAGCCCCACCATCGCTGAGGCGATGGCCGTGGCCGCCAACGTCAGGTAAAGCTCGGCAATGCCCTGAGAGGTGCCCGAGCCCAACAGCACCGCCCCGCGGGTCGGCGCGCCCTTCCCGGCCACCAGGATCGCGGTCACGATGGCGGTTTGGATCAGCGCCCCAACGCTGTAGACGAGCACCTTGGCCAGTAGATACGCCGACCCCGAAAGGCCCACGGACTGCTCGCGTTTGAAGATCGTGCGTTCACCGACGAGATCACGGATGGTCAACGCCGTCCCCGTGAATACCGCGGCGATGTTGAGCAGGATCAAGATCTCGCTGGGCTCGGCGGACTGTGATCCTCGCGGATCGGTGATACCCAGTCCGGTGTTACCGGGAACTGCCAGCAGCAGTGCACCGAGGACGAACGGCAATACGGCCAGGAAAGCGAAATAGCCGCGGTCGGCGGCAATCAGGCGGGTCTGGCGGCGCGCGATCGTCGAAATCTGGCGCCACACACTGGTATGCGGCGGAGCCCCCAGCGGCACCGTTCCAGAAGTTGTCGACAGTGGTCGCGGCGCAGCGGGATGCCGCGCCAGAAACGCCCGGTGCACACCGTCGGGATCGGTGCTGACCCGAGCGAAGATGTCGGCCCAGTCGGTGGTGCCCATCGTCGGCCCGATTTGCTTAGGAGGGTCGGCGAATGCAGTCTTCCCGCCGGGTGCCAGCAGCAGGATCTGGTCGCACATGTTGACGTAGGTCAGCGAATGGGTGACCACGATGACCACGCGGCCCGCGTCGGCCAGCCGGCGCAGCATCGTCATCACCTGCCGGTCCAACGCGGGGTCCAGCCCAGAGGTGGGTTCGTCCAGAATCAACAGGGACGGGCCGGTCAACAGCTCCATCGCCACCGACGCTCGCTTGCGCTGTCCGCCAGAAAGCTTGTCCACGCGGGTCTTTCGATGCGGCGTCAAGTCCAGCTCGTCGAGCACTCGGGTGACGACCTGACGACGATCGGCAGCCGATGTGTCCGGCGGAAGCCGCAATTCGGCGGCGTAGCTCAGCGCTTGCTCGACCGTCAGCTGGCGGTGCACCACGTCGTCTTGGGGCACCATCCCGATCCGAGAGCGCATCGAGGCGTATTCGGCATGCACGTCGTGCCCGTCGAAGCTGACCACTCCGGCGCTCGGCGCCGCGGTGCCGCCAATCAGCTTGACCAATGTGGATTTACCGGCACCGGATGGCCCGATGACCGCGGTGAGCGTGCCGGGGCGGGCGGTGATCGACACGTCGGTCAGCAGGGTGTGCCCGTCGATGGTCAACCCCAGTCCGTGCGCGTTGAGCCCGCTATTCCGCGCGGGTGCCCTGCGCGGCACCAAGGTGTTGCCTGAAGCCAGCAGGTCGGTGTTGCCGATAGTGACGACGTCGCCGTCGCGCAGCAGCGCCCGCGTGATGCGGGTGCCGTTGACGAATGCGCCGTTGCTGCTGCTGTTGTCGCGGATCTCGATACCGCCCGGGGTGAAGACCAGCACCGCGTGCATCCGTGATGCCAGCGCATCTTCGACGACGATGTCGTTGCTTGTGCAGCGGCCGACTGTCTTCGACCCGGGCGGCGCTGAGCCGGGGCGCGGCGGGAGCAAGAAGCGCATGGTGTCAGCGAGGCGTTCACGGCGACGCGGTTGTGGGCGGGTCGGCCGCCGCGGGGGTCGGCCCGGTCCAGGCGGCGGGGCAATGACTGGTCGCGGGAGTCGGATGGGTTGGGCGCTGCCCGCTTGGCTCTGGTTGGTCGGCATGCTTTCCAGCGTCGGTGGATTACGCGGTTCCGACGGCGGTGCGGACGTCGCGGCACGGAAGGTCAGCTGTGGTCCCCGCGGGCTGCCGAGCGTAATCCTCTGGCGCTGGCCGATCGGCACCATCGGGGCACGCACTCCGTCGACGAAAACACCGTTCTGGCTTTTGTCCACCACAACCCACTGCGCCCCGTCGAACCGCAATATCGCGTGCATTCGCGAAATCAGGCCGAGCTTGGCGCGGTCGCCGTCGTGTAGGCAGATGTCGCAGTCGCGGTCGCGGCCCACGGTGACGTCACGGTCGGCGGGAAAGGTGTACATCGCTGATCCGAGCCAGACGGTGAGCGGTGAACGCTCCTCGGTTACTACCCCGAGCCGGGTGGTTTGTTCGTAGTCAGGCGGCGTCTTGCTGCGATTCGTCGGTGTCATCGGGCGCTCTGATCCCCCCGGAAAATAGGTTGGGCATACGTGCGGCTAGCCAGTGGGCAATTAGGACAACCGGCACACTGTCGGCATCGATGACCGCGTCGTGGCGGCGGAGCACACTAGCTGCTCACTCAAAACTGAAGGTGGCCAACTCATTTCGCCACCTGACGAGGGCATCGCCACCGATCATATAGGCGGATCCCCCGATGTGTCGCCGGCTGATACCGGCTCGACAGCGGGCGGTGACCTAATCGAGTCTAAATCTTTACTTGACCCTCAGAATCAGCCGCGGCGATCATGAAACGGTGCGCCGACTAGTGGGGCTGTTGTGCGCTGCGGTGTGCGCGGCCGGCTTCACACTGGCGGTCGCGCCGCTGAGCGCTGCGGTGGTAAACCCGTGGTTCGCGCGCTCCGTCGGCAATGCCACTCAAGTGATTTCGGTTGTCGGAGTCGGTGATTCGAACGCGAAGATGGACGTCTATCAGCGCGGCGCCACCGGTTGGCAGGCGATCGCGGCCGGCATACCCACCCATGTCGGGTCGGCGGGGTTGGCGCCGCAGGCAAAGAGCGGATACCCGGCCACCCCGATGGGCGTGTTCACCCTGCCGTACGCCTTCGGCACCGCGCCGAACCCCGGTGGGGGGCTGAAATATGTGCAGGTCGGGCCCGACCACTGGTGGAGCGGCGACGACCATAGCCCCACCTTCAACACCATGCAGGTCTGCCGAAAGGACCAGTGCACGTTCAATACCGCCGCAAGCGAAAACCTCGACATCCCGCAGTACAAACACGCGGTGGTGATGGGCGTCAACACCGCTCGCGTCCCGGGCAACGGCGCGGCGTTTTTCTTCCACACCACCGACGGCGGACCCACGGAGGGATGCGTGGCCATCGACGACGACACGCTGGTGCAGATCATTCGTTGGCTGCAACCGGGCGCGCTGATGGCGATCGGGAAGTAGTCAGGCCAACGCTCGTCCGGGCTTCACCTTAAAATCCAAGCCAGCCAACGACATTGTCGCCTCGTAGGTCCGGTCGTAGCCGGTCGAGCTGATCTTCCAGCCTGCGTCGGTGCGCCGGTAGCGGTCGCGGTAGAACGCCGCGCCAATCAGCATGAAGTTGAATTCGGGGACGATGACGCGATCTTGTAGGTACCAGATTCCCGAGGCCTCGTCGCCGGTCACCGTGATTTCGGGGTGGGTCACCCTGTGTTCGGTGATGATGCCGGGACCCAGCGCCGAGCGCATGTAGTCGACCAGGTCGGTGCGGTTGGTGAAGTGCAGTTCCGCGCCGACCGAAGATCCGTAGTCGCCTTTGACGTCCTCGGTCAAGGTGTCGGCGAAGTCGTGCCAGTGCTTGGTGTCCAGGGCCCGCAGGTAGCGGTACTTGACCTGTTCGATCGCGGCGATGTCGGCGGCTTCAAGCGGGGAGGGGTGAGAGCTCATCAGGTCATTGGAGCACAACGTTGTAGGTAGTGGGTGACCATATCGATCAGCGCTCGCCGCTCCCGCTGCCAGTCGATCGGCAGACCTGTGAGCATGTGCGTTAACACCACACCACGCAGCGTCGCCCACACGACTTCGGCTACCCCGTCATCGGCCGGGTCGTCGGAGATCAACGCGCCCAGCCGGTTGATCGCCGAGTTGATCTCGAAGAGATGACGCCGCGAGGACTCGCCCAAGCCGCGAGTGGATCGCAGAATCTCAAAGGCAGCCAACGATGTTGGGCTGCTGTAGCAGGCCCACGCCGTGTCGACGACAACCTCGATGCGCTGCCGCAGCGGCAACTCGCTGACGTCGGCCGACGAGAGGCTGTCGAGCAGTTTCGCCACCCCGTCGTCGACGACGGCCATCAGCAGACCGTTGCGGTCGCCGAAGTGGTATTGGATGACGCCCCACGTCACGCCGGCGCGTTCGGCGACGTGCTTGGCGGTGGCGGCTTCAAACCCTTCCTCGATGATGCAGCGGACCGTCTCGTCGATGATCTTGGCGCGCGTTTCGTCCCCGCGTTTGCGGGGCGCGGTGGTGCGCCGTGTGGGTGCGACCGAACGACCTGCGGTAACAGTCATCGTTGACTTTATAACATAGCTGAGTCTATTTTTGGAGTTGTGAGCCGATCCCGATATGCCCGCCTGTCGGGTGAGCAGCTGGCCGTTTTGGTCCCGGAGCTGTTGCTGATCGGGCACATGATCGACCGCTCCGGGATGGCCTGGTGCATCAAGGAGTTCGGCCACGAAGAAATGCTGCAGATCGCCATCGAGGAGTGGGCCGGCGCCAGCCCGGTATACACCAAACGGATGCAGCGTGCGCTCAGCTACGAGGGCGACGACGTGCCCACGATCTTCAAAGGGCTACAGCTCGACATCGGCGCGCCGCCGCAGTTCATGGATTTCCGCTACACCGTGCACGACCGCTGGCACGGCGAGTTCCACCTCGACCATTGCGGCGCACTGCTCGACGTGGAACCCATGGGCGACGAGTACGTATTCGGGATGTGCCACACCATCGAGGACCCGACCTTCGATGCCACCGCAGTGGCGACCAACCCGCGAGCACAGATGCGCCCCATCCACCGACCGCCCCGAACCCCCTCGGACCGGCATCCGCATTGCGCGTGGACAGTGATCATCGACGAGTCCTACCCGCCGGCCGAGGGCATCCCGGCCCTCGACATTGTGCGTCAAACCCGTGCTGCGACATGGGAGCTCGACGCCATCGATCGCGCCGATAAAGGCCAGGTTGACTACTCAGGCCCGCTGGTATCCGATATCGACTTCGGTGCGTTCTCGCAATCGGCGCTGGTGCGCATCGCCGACGAGGTGTGCCTGCAGATGCACTTGCTGTATTTGTCGTTTGCGATCGCGGTGCAGGCCCGGGCTGGAGCCGACGCTGACCTGGCCCGCTCCGTCTGCAGCCGGCAGCTGACCGGCGTGGCCGGGCTTGGTGCCGAACGGATTCAGCGGGCGTTGTCGCTGCCCGGCGGGGTCGGCGGTGTCTTAGAGGTTCTCGAAATGCATCCGCTGCTCAATCCCGCCGGCTATGTTGTGGCCGAGATTGCCGGCCAGCGGGTGGTGGTGCAGCGATCACCGGCGCATGACGATGGTGCCTGGATATCGTTGTGTTCGCCCAATTCCGCGCAGCCGCTGCAGGCGATCGCCACCGCGGTAGACCCCCATATTCAAGTTCGGGTCACAGGGACCAGCAGCGACTGGACCGCCGAGTTCGTCGAAACAGAAACCACGGCTGGCGAATTGCCTGAGGTATCGATTGCCAAGGTCAGCCGCGGATCGACATTTCAGTTCCAGCCGAGGCGATCGCTGCCACTCACCGTGGTCTGAGATCGGCGGAACGTGTCAAGACGATGACGGTATCACTTCGGTGACACAACCGCATCGACCGCATACCAATGAGGTTGTGCCCGATTCGGAAAAGTCCGCATCGTGGCTATGGTTGACGCTGGCCACCGACCGCTATCGACGAAAGTATTCGCTTTATGTACGACCCGTTGGGGTTGTCGATCGGGACCACCAACCTAGTTGCGGTGCGTAACGGCAGTCCGACCGTCACCCGTCGCGCTGTGTTGACCCTCTACCCGCACCGCTCACCGGAACTCGGTGTGCCCCTGGAAGAGTCGAGTCAGCCTGAGTCCGGGATACGGATGACCGGCTTCGTCGACAGGGTCGGTGACTCCAATGCTGTGGTGTCTGCTACGGGGTCGGATCACGACCCGGCCCTGTTGCTGGTCGAAGCGCTCGACGCGATGATCGCAGCCACAGGTGCTGACGCATCGACGTCGAACATTGCGATCGCGGCACCCGCGCACTGGGAACTGCAAGCGCTCCGCGCGTTGCAGGAAGCGCTGAGTACCCACGCAGGTTTCGCCAGAATCGGCATGCCGCCGCGTCTCGTTTCCGATGCCGTCACAGCGTTGACGGCCTTGAACAGCCAAGCACGTCTGCCGGCCGACGGTGTGGTCGCTCTCTTGGACTTCGGCGCCAGCGGCACCAGCCTCACGCTGGCTGATGCGGCGTCTGGCTTCGCACCTATTGCGAAAACGCTGCGCTACCCGGGTTTTTCCGGCCAAGCGATTGACCAGGCCTTGATGATGCACGCGTTGGACGGCGTCGGTAGCACCGGCCAGGACGATCCCGCCAGTACCGCTGCGGTAGGGGACTT
>NZ_DASRBZ010000587.1:0-4228 GCF_035653355.1 Mycobacterium sp.
GCCAGTACGACGTCATCGCCTCCCTGCAGGGCGGCGGGACCACCGGCCAGGCCGGCGCGCTTCGGCTCGCGATCGCCCGGGCGCTCATCGGCCTCGACCCGGACGACCGTCCGGCGCTGAAGAAGGCCGGCTTCCTCACCCGCGACCCGCGGTCTACGGAACGCAAGAAGTACGGTCTGAAAAAGGCCCGCAAGGCGCCGCAGTACAGCAAGCGCTGATCGGTCACGGTCTGGCCGCGAGCGTGCATCGTTGTACGCGTATTTCGGCGTGTCTCTGCACAAACACGCACACTCACGGCCAGAAAAGGGTATGCCCGTTGCACGGCTGTCAAATGTGAGAGGTTTGTCCGCATGGGTCGACTGTTCGGCACCGACGGCGTCCGTGGGATCGCGAATCGCGAGCTGACCGCTGAACTGGCGCTGGCCCTGGGCGCTGCGGCGGCCCGGCGACTCGCCAGCACAGGCACGGGCCGCCCGCCGGTCGCCGTGGTGGGCCGCGACCCGCGGGCCAGCGGCGAAATGCTGGAAGCCGCGGTGATCGCCGGGCTGACCAGCGAAGGTGTCACCGCATTGCGGGCCGGGGTGTTGCCAACGCCCGCGGTGGCCTATCTGACCAGCGCCTACGACGCCGACTTCGGGGTGATGATCTCCGCATCACACAACCCGATGCCCGATAACGGCATCAAAATCTTCGGTCCCGGCGGTCACAAACTCGACGACGCCACCGAAGACGAGATCGAAGAACTGGTCGCCGCCGGCCCGGGACTGCGCGCGGTCGGCGCGGGCATCGGGCGCGTCGTCGACGCTGATGATGCGCTGGAGCGCTACCTGCGCCAGCTCGGCAAGGCCAGCACCAACCACCTCGACGGCCTGACCGTGGTTGTCGACTGCGCGCACGGCGCCGCGTCGGTGGCGGCGCCGCGCGCCTACCGGGCAGCCGGTGCCCGGGTCATCGCGATCAACGCCGAACCCACCGGGCTGAACATCAACGACCGCTGCGGGTCGACGCACCTGGAGTCGCTGCGCTCGGCGGTGCTGACGCATGGCGCCGACCTGGGCTTGGCTCACGACGGTGACGCGGATCGCTGCCTGGCGGTCGACGCCAAGGGCGAGGTGGTCGACGGCGACCACATCATGGTGGTGCTGGCATTAGCAATGCAGGAGGCCGGCGAACTGGCCGCGAACACCCTGGTGACCACGGTGATGAGCAACCTCGGGCTGCACTTGGCCATGCGCTCGGCCGGCGTCACGGTCCGAACCACGGGCGTCGGCGACCGCTATGTGCTCGAGGAGCTGCGGGCCGGCGACTACAGCCTCGGCGGTGAGCAATCCGGCCACATCGTCATGCCCGCGCTGGCCACCACAGGCGACGGCATCCTCACCGGCCTGCGGTTGATGTCACGGATGGCGCAGACCGGCTCGTCGCTGGCGGACCTGGCGTCGGCGATGCAAACCTTGCCGCAGGTATTGATCAACGTCGAGGTCACCGACAAGGCGGCCGCGGTGGCGGCGCCGGAGGTGCGGGCCGCGGTGCGCGAGGCCGAGGCTGAACTCGGTGACACCGGCCGAATCCTGTTGCGTCCCTCGGGAACTGAGCAACTGATCCGTGTCATGGTGGAAGCGGCCGATCAAGAGGTCGCTCGTCGGCTTGCCCTGCGCGTCGCCGAATCTGTGACCGCCTAACCGGGAACCGCTCACGTCGCTGGCGCGTCGTAGTGGGTATGGACCAACATTGCCGTACCTGGATCGACGTCGCCGCGATGCGGTCGGTCGCCAACCGGTTTCACGGCGCGGCAGAGGTTATCGACGACGCCGTCCGTAACCACCTGGCGCACTTGGCATTTAGTGGTGCCAGCGCGGGCCGCGCACATGCCGCACGCGGCGATGCAGTGCGCAGCGCGCTGAATCGATTGCCGGCGCAGCTGACTCAGTGGTCTCGGGCCACCGTCGAGATCGCCGCGGCACTGCGCGCGACCGCCGACCGCTACGCCGAGGCCGAACTGCGCGCGGCGGCGGGAATCGGCTGACCGGTGAGCCGGTTTGACGTCTCGGCTCGGCTTGTTGAGGGCCGGCCCGCGGTCCAGCATACCCAGACCTATGTGTCGGCCTGTCATGCCCTGGGCTATCAGCATCCCGACCTAACGGCGCATGGTTCGCAGGTACTTGACTGGTACGAAAGCGAAGACGGTCTCGACCTGGTCGCACTCGATGACGACTGCGCACATCTCTGGGCCGCGGTCCATGTGATCGAGGAGGCGCTGGCCGTGCAGCGCGCGCAGCTTCCTCACCTGGCCGCGGCGTGGAATGGAGCAGGAGCCGACGCCGCGATGGAATCACTGCAGCGGCATTGCAATTCAGGAAACGAAGTGGCTGCCGCGGTCCGGGCGGCGGCAGAGGGATGCGCGGACCTGCGCGACAACCTGTGGCAGATGGTCGACGCCAAAGTCGCGGCGGCCGTGGATATCGACGACCGCCGGCTGAGCGAGCGGGTGGCTTGGTTGTCGGCCGCCCAGACAGTGACGGCCGGAGCCCAGGAGGAGCTGGCCCGTGAACTGGTGGAGCAGCAGGTAAAACCATACGTGGACAACGATATTCGCACCGACTGGCTCACAGCGATGCGCTCGACCCGGGCGTCGGTGGACGCGTCTTACGACACCATCACCGCCGCGTTGACGGCCGCGCCGGCGGTGTGTTTTCAGACCCCCGTGGCTCTTACCGACAGACCGCTATTGGACGAGCCGACCGTGTCGATGGCGAGCGCGCCGGTTGAGCCCCCGGCTGCAATTGCGCCGCCGGCACCCACCAACACCATGCCTGCCGCTGCAGTTCCACCAGCGGCGCCCCCCAACGCCATGCCGGCGGCTGCGGCGACGCCATCGCCGCCTGTACCGCCGCCACTGCCGGCAGATCTGTTCGACGATCTGCCGCCCGTGCCGCCGATGTCGGCGCTGGACACCCCGTTCGCTGATCCCGCCGGCCTGTCGAGCGGCGCGGCCGGCGATCTCAGTGGCCTTGGAAGTGGGGGAGGACTGGGCGGAGTTGGCGGTGGGGGTGGGCTCGGCGGCCTCGTCGGCCTGGCTGGCCAGATCGTCGACGCGATCGGCGGCCTGGTCGGTTCTCTGACTGACGGGCTTGCCGGTCCGTCGGCACCCGACGATCTACTGACCACCGACGATCCGCTGGGCGACGAACTGGACGCCGACGACCCGGTTGCCGAGGCGGCCGACACCGCCGACGACACCGACGACACCGACGAAGCCGCTGAGGCGCCCGACCCCGACGCCGACCAGCACGAGACCGGCGATGGCACCGACACCGGTCAGGGCGGCGACGAGAGCGCTCCAGAATCGGCCGGCATAACTCCGCCACCACCGCCGGACGCCGCAGACCCGCCGACTGGGCAGGACGGCACGGCTTCACCGGTCGAGGAGCCGGCGGCCCCGTCGGCGCCCGCCGAGCCGGTGCCGCCGAATCCGCAAGCGGAAGGCTCGACCCCCTGTGAAATCGCTGCCGACGCTTTGCCGCAAGCGGGGCAATGAGGCGTCAGCCCGGCAACAGCTCCCACAATTCCTCGACAAAGCGCACGGATTCGCCGCGGTCAGCGGTGAGCGGGGCCACCAACAGCGTCGTCACCCCGGCCTCAGCGAAGGCCGCCACTCGTTCGGCAACGAATCCGCGGGGCCCGACCAGTGAAATACCGCGTACAAGTTCGTCCGGCACAGCGGCGACGGCTTCGTCCTTGCGTCCGGACAGGTACAGCTCCTGGATCCGGTTCGCCACCTCGCCGAACCCGTAGCGGGTCGCCAGGTTGTGATAGAAGTTCCGGTTTTTGGCGCCCATGCCACCGATATAGAGAGCAAGCTGCGGTTTGCCCCACGCCAGCCGCTCGTCGACGTCGTCGCCGATGGCCAGCGACACACCGACCATAACGTCCAGTGGACCTAATTCCGGATCCCGTTTGGCGTAGCCGGCTTTCAGCGCAGAGCCCCACACCGACTCCGCCTTATCCGGATAGAAAAAAATCGGCTGCCAGCCGTCGGCGATTTCCGCGGTCAGTTCGACGTTCTTGGGCCCGAGCGCGGCGATCGATATTGGAATCCGTTCGCGGACAGGGTGATTGATGAGATGCAGCGGCTTGCCCAGGCCTGTTCCGCGATCTGGCGGCAGCGGTACCTGGTAGTGCTTGCCGGCGTAGTCGATTCGATCGCGCCGCCAGACCCGTCGGCAAA
>NZ_DASRBZ010000588.1:0-4716 GCF_035653355.1 Mycobacterium sp.
CGCGCCCACAGCATGGGCCGGCCGGGCCGCTACCAGTACGAAGCGGCGATCCAGTCGGCGCACTGCCATCGGCCGGTCGATTGGTTTGCGCTGCGCAAACTGCACCGCGCGCTGCTGCGGGTCGCACCGTCGCTGGGCGCGATGGTGGCCTCGGCCGCTGTCGACGCCCATCTCGACGGCCCCGAGGCGGGGTTGCGGGCGCTCGATGCGATCACCGACCCGGCGGTCACGCGGTTTCAGCCGGCCTGGGCGACACGGGCGCACCTGCTGGCCGCTGCCGGGCGATCTGCAGCGGCCGCGGACGCCTACCGGCACGCAATCGAGCTCACCGCGGACTCCGGGGTTATCGAGTATCTGCGGGGGCAGCTGGGCGCGCTGCGTTCGTGACACACAGCGGCAGCCTCAATGACTTTGTGCGGCTATGTCACATCAGCCCGACCAGGCTCGGTAATGGGTTGTCAGTTGTGTGCCCGGCTACGAGCGATTGGTACAGCTAATCGCTACGAGCCGGGCGACACGATGTCGCTCCGATGCGGAGCTTGATGTCGCAGATGTGACGATCAGTCAGACGCGCGCCGCCTGGGCGTCCGACGCAATCTCGCCTGCCAGCGGCGCCACCACCGCAAGTATTTCTGCCACCGTCTCGTCGGGAACCCCGGCAGCAGACAGCGAATCGCTCAAGTGACCGGCCACCAGGTTGAAGTGATGCATCGTGATCCCACGGCCCTGGTGCACCTGCTTCATCGGCGCGCCGGTGTAAGGTTCCGGCCCGCCCAGCGCGGCGGCGATGAACTCGGCCTGCTTGCCTTTCAGCCGGTTCATGTTCGTTCCGGCGAAGAAGCCTGCGAGTTGTTCATCGGCCAGCACCCGTGCATAGAAGTCTTCGACCACGACTTCGATCGCCTCATGGCCGCCGATCCGGTCATAAATAGGTAGTGCCTGGTGCTTGCGGAATCGTGACAGCATCCCCATGTCCCCAGGGGACCATCGAGCCATTGCACATCCGTTAGAACGCCGTCACACCGGCATTACTCGACGTAACAAGCCGATTGCTGGTGACTCACCGAGCCGACGTTTGGGTAACCCCGATCACAGACAAGTACGGCCGACCATCGTCAGGAGCGACCAACATGAATCTCGGTGACCTCACCAGCCTCGTCGAAAAGCCGATCGCGGCGGTGTCGAACATCATCAACACCCCCAATTCGGCTGGCCGGTATCGACCGTTTTACCTGCGCAACCTGCTCGAAGCGGTCCAGGGCCGCACGCTCGAAGACGCCGTCGACGGCAAAATCACCCTGATCACCGGCGGCTCCTCGGGTATCGGGGAGGCGACCGCGAAGAAAATTGCCGGCGCCGGCGGCGAAGTGGTGCTGGTGGCGCGCACACGGGAGAACTTGGAAAAAGTCGCCGACGATATCCGCAGCAACGGCGGCACCGCTCACGTCTACCCCTGCGATCTGGTCGACATGGATGCGATCGCCGAAATGGCCGACCAGGTGCTCGCCGACCTCGGCCGCGTCGACATCTTGATCAACAACGCGGGCAAGTCAATTCGGCGCTCGCTGGCGTTGTCCTATGACCGGATCCACGACTACCAGCGGACGATGCAGCTGAATTACCTTGGGGCGGTCCAGCTTGTCCTCAAGTTCATCCCCGGTATGCGGGAGCGGCACTTCGGACACATCATCAACTTGTCGTCGGCGGGCGTACAGACACGTGCTCCGCGTTTCGGCGCCTACATCGCCAGCAAGGCCGCGCTCGACACGCTGTGCGACTCGCTGCAGGCCGAAACCGTCGGCGACAACGTGCGTTTCACCACCGTCCACATGGCACTGGTGCGAACACCGATGATCAAACCCACCACCATGTATGAGCGATTCCCGACGCTGACGCCGGATCAGGCGGCCGGTGTGCTCGCCGACGCGATAGTGCACCGGCCGCGTCGGGTCAGCTCACCGTTCGGCCAATTCGCCTCCGTGGCCGACGCCCTCAACCCGATGGTGATGGACTTCGTGCGCAACCGCGCATTCAACATGTTCGACGACTCATCCGCAGCACAAGGAAAAGAAGCCGCCGAGGACGCTTCGAAATTCGACAAACGAAGCCAAGCCTTCGTGCAGGCCACCCGCGGAATCCACTGGTGAGACGACCATGAGCCTTCCGAAACCGACCAAGCAGACATCCGTCGTCGTCACCGGCGCCTCCTCGGGCATCGGCACCGAGCTGGCCAGCGGGCTGGCCCGCCGCGGCTATCCGCTCGTACTGGTCGCGCGCCGCCGCGAACGCCTCGACGAGCTCGCCGCCCGCCTGACCGACAAGCACTCGGTTGACGTCGACGTGATGCCGCTCGACCTGGCCAAAAAGAAAGCCCGGGAAGAGTTGGCCGAGCGCATCCGCGGCGAGGCGATCGCGGGCTTGTGCAACAGCGCGGGCTTCGGCACCAGCGGCCCGTTCCACACGCTGCCGCTCGAGCGGGAAAGCGAGCAAGTCACGCTCAACGCGCTGACCCTCATGGAGCTCACCCATGCCGCCCTGCCCGGCATGATCGACCGCGGCGCCGGCGCGGTGCTCAACATCGCCTCGCTCGCGGGCTTTCAGCCGATCCCGGGCATGGCGGTCTACTCGGCCACCAAGGCCTTTGTCCAAACGTTCTCTGAAGCCGTCCACGAGGAGCTGCACGGAACCGGGGTGTCGTGCACGGTGCTGTGCCCGGGGCCGGTGCCGACCGAGTGGGCCGACATCGCCGATGCCCAGCAGTGGAGCATCAGCGTCGCGCAGGTGTCTCCCCACGAAGTCGCCGAAGCCGCGATCGGGGGGATGCTCGACGGCAAGCGCAGCGTCATTCCCGGGCTCGTGCCCAAGGTCGTCGGCGTGGGCGGGCGGTTCGCGCCGCGCAGCGTGCTGCTCCCAGCCCTGCGAATCGGCACCGGCCTGCGGCCGTCGTAAACCACGACGACACTCCAAAGCGACACGCCGAACCCATGTCGGTGTGCGGCCATAGACTGGCGACCTGATGACTGGCTCCTTCGTGCACCTGCATAACCACACCGAGTACTCGATGCTGGACGGTGCTGCGAAGATCAGCCCGATGCTGGCCGAGGCGCAGCGCCTGCAGATGGCGGCCATCGGGATGACCGATCACGGAAACATGTTCGGCGCCAGCGAGTTCTACAACGCCTGCACCGGCGCAGGGATCAAGCCGATCATCGGGGTCGAGGCCTACGTCGCGCCCGGCTCCCGGTTCGACTCGCGCCGTGTTTTGTGGGGCGATCCGGCGCAGAAGAGCGACGACGTGTCGGGTAGCGGGTCCTACACCCACCTGACCATGGTCGCCGAGAACGCCACCGGGTTGCGCAACCTGTTCAAGCTGACGTCGCTGGCTTCGTTCGAGGGCCAGTTGGGCAAATGGTCGCGGATGGACGCCGAGCTGATCGCCGAGCACGCCAGCGGCGTCATCGCGACCACCGGCTGCCCCTCCGGTGAAGTGCAGACCCGGCTTCGGCTCGGCCAGCAGCGTGAGGCCCTGGAATCAGCCGCCAAGTGGCGCGAGATATTCGGCCCCGACAACTACTTCCTGGAGCTGATGGACCACGGCCTGTCCATCGAGCGCCGAGTCCGCGACGGGCTGCTCGAGATCGGCCGCACGCTCGGTATCGCGCCGCTGGCCACCAACGACTGCCACTACGTCACCCGCGACGCCGCCCACAACCACGAGGCACTGTTGTGCGTGCAGACCGGCAAGACCCTGTCGGACCCGGCCCGGTTCAAGTTCGAAGGCGACGGCTACTACCTGAAATCGGCCGCCGAGATGCGGGCGATCTGGGACGACCAGGTGCCCGGTGCCTGCGACACCACGCTGCTGATCGCCGAGCGGGTGGGCTCCTATGCCGAGGTGTGGACACCGCGCAACCGGATGCCGGTTTTCCCGGTGCCCGAAGGGCACGACCAGGCGTCGTGGCTGCGCCATGAGGTCGAGGCCGGGCTGGCCCGACGGTTCCCGGACGGCATACCGCCGGGGTATGCCGAGCGGGCCGCCTACGAGATCGAAGTCATCTGCGCCAAGGGCTTTCCGTCGTACTTCCTCATCGTGGCCGACCTGGTCAACTACGCCCGCTCGGTGAACATCCGGGTCGGTCCGGGCCGCGGTTCGGCCGCTGGCTCGCTGGTCGCGTATGCGCTGGGCATCACCGACATCGACCCGATCCCGCACGGGTTGCTGTTCGAGCGGTTCCTCAACCCCGAACGCACGTCGATGCCCGACATCGACATCGACTTCGACGACCGGCGCCGCGGCGAGATGGTGCGCTACGCCGCCGACAAGTGGGGCCACGACCGGGTCGCCCAGGTGATCACCTTCGGTACCATCAAAACCAAAGCAGCGCTGAAGGACTCGGCGCGTATCCACTACGGCCAGCCCGGTTTCGCGATCGCCGACCGGATCACCAAGGCGCTGCCGCCGCCGATCATGGCCAAAGACATCCCGCTGTCGGGGATCACCGATCCCAGCCACGAGCGGTACAAGGAAGCCGCCGAGGTGCGCGGGCTGATCGACACCGATCCTGACGTGCGCACCATCTACCAGACCGCCCGCGGGCTGGAAGGTCTGATCCGCAACGCCGGAGTACACGCTTGCGCAGTGATCATGAGCAGCGAACCGCTCACCGACGCGATCCCGCTGTGGAAGCGCCCGCAGGACGGCGCGATCATCACCGG
>NZ_DASRBZ010000589.1:0-4036 GCF_035653355.1 Mycobacterium sp.
TGGCGATGCCACGCACCTGGCCTTCGATGCGGCGCAGCCGTTTGGCGTAGTTGTCCTTCTGCTGCGAATAGCCGTGTGTCGATGCCATTCAGCCTCCCAGCATCTTTTTCATCTGGTCTATCTCCCCCTGCTGCGTACTGACCATCTGCTTCGCCATCGCGATCGCGTCGCTGTTGCGCCCATTGGTGATCTCGGTGTTTGCCATGTCGATGGCCCCTTGATGGTGACTGATCATGGACTGCAGCCACAACTTGTCGTAGTCGGCGCCCTGCAACGATCCCAGCTTGGCCATGGTGGCCTGGTCGACCATCCCGGTCATGGCGGTGTCGGCGGGCCCACGCGTATCAGCGTCGGACTGGGTGCTCCACTGCACCAGAAATCCCTTGAGCTTCTTGATCTCAGATTGCTGAGCGCCGCCGACACCGGAGGCGAGCTTGACCAACTCGGCGTTCCCGGTATGGCTTGGCACGGGCGCCGACAGGTCGACGGCCTGTTGGTGGTGCGGAATCATGTTGGCGGCGAAGGCAATATCGGCGCGGTTGTGACTGGCCGGCTGATCCGGCTGACTGCTGGCAGCGCCTTTTTGGGTCAACGATCCGCCACACGCGGACAGCGCCACGGCGGCGGCCAGCGTCGCCAG
Organism: Mycobacterium sp.; assembly: GCF_035653355.1. Classification (GTDB taxonomy): domain Bacteria; phylum Actinomycetota; class Actinomycetes; order Mycobacteriales; family Mycobacteriaceae; genus Mycobacterium. The sequence continues at coordinate 641 of NZ_DASRBZ010000589.1, forward strand.
GACAGCCACGATGCGAGCGACAAGATTAGCCATACCAGCCACCATACCCACCGTCGGTATACCCCCTGCGGGTATTAGCGGAATTTTGGCGGGCATATCGGCACGCGCATACTGAGACGATGGCCGAAACGATCGAGGGCAGGTCCGCGTCGCCCGTCGACATCAAACCCCGCAGCCGTGACGTCACCGACGGTCTGGAAAAAGCCGCCGCCCGCGGGATGTTACGCGCAGTAGGCATGGACGACGACGACTTCGCCAAGCCGCAGATCGGCGTGGCGTCGTCGTGGAACGAAATCACGCCCTGCAACCTGTCGCTGGACCGGTTGGCCAAGGGCGCCAAGGATGGAGTGTTTGCCGCCGGCGGCTATCCGCTTGAGTTCTGCACGATCTCGGTGTCCGACGGCATTTCGATGGGCCACGAGGGCATGCACTTTTCGCTCGTTTCGCGCGAGCTGATCGCCGACAGCGTCGAGACGGTGATGCAGGCCGAACGCTTCGACGCCATGGTGCTGCTCGCCGGATGCGACAAGTCACTGCCGGGCATGTTGATGGCTGCCGCCAGGCTGGATCTGGCCGCGGTATTCCTCTACGCGGGCTCGATCCTGCCGGGGCGCACCAAGCTGTCCGACGGCAGCGAGCGCGAGGTCACGATCATCGACGCATTCGAGGCGGTCGGTGCGTGCGCGCGCGGTCTGATGCCGCGCGAAGACGTCGACGCCATCGAACGGGCCATCTGCCCAGGCGAAGGGGCCTGCGCCGGTATGTACACCGCCAACACGATGGCCAGCGCCGCCGAAGCGCTGGGTATGTCGCTGCCCGGTAGTGCGGCGCCGCCGGCAACCGATCGCCGCCGCGACGGGTTCGCGCGCCGCAGCGGCGAGGCCGTCGTCGAATTGCTGCGCCGCGGCATCACCGCGCGCGACATTCTCACCAAGGAGGCGTTCGAGAACGCGATCGCGGTCGTGATGGCGTTCGGGGGCTCCACCAACGCCGTGCTGCACCTGCTGGCGATCGCCTACGAGGCCAATGTCAAGCTGTCGCTGGAGGATTTCAGCCGCATCGGTTCGCGTGTGCCGCACTTGGCCGATGTCAAGCCCTTCGGCCAGCACGTGATGGTCGACGTCGACCGCATCGGCGGGGTGCCGGTAGTCATGAAGGCACTGTTGGACGCCGGTCTGCTGCATGGTGACTGCCTGACGGTGACCGGCCGGACCGTGGCCGAGAATCTCGCGCGCATCGCGCCGCCCGATCCAGACGGCAAGGTGCTGCGGGCATTGGATAACCCGATCCATCCGACCGGCGGGATCACGATCTTGCACGGATCGCTAGCGCCGGAGGGTGCGGTGGTCAAGACTGCTGGCTTCGACACAGACGTGTTCGAAGGCACGGCAAGGGTTTTCGACGGCGAGCGGGCCGCCTTGGATGCCCTCGAGGACGGAACCATCACCGCGGGCGATGCCGTGGTGATCCGCTACGAGGGCCCCAAGGGTGGCCCGGGAATGCGCGAAATGCTCGCGATCACCGGCGCTATCAAAGGTGCCGGCTTGGGTAAAGACGTGCTGTTATTGACCGACGGCCGGTTCTCCGGGGGCACCACCGGACTGTGCGTGGGACACATCGCTCCCGAAGCGGTCGACGGGGGGCCGATCGCTTTCCTGCGCGACGGGGACCGGATCCGGCTCGACGTCGCCGGCGCGACCCTGGACGTGTTGGTCGATGCTGGCGAATTGGCCTCGCGCCGCGCGGGTTTCACTCCGTTACCGCCGCGTTACACCAGCGGGGTGCTCGCCAAGTACGTCAAGCTGGTCGGTTCGGCCGCCACCGGAGCAGTCTGCGGTTAGTCTGCGTCCCGGCCGGACTGAACCGGCCGGGACCGTGAACTTCCGTGTGGCCTAACTACTATGCGTGCTTTGCTTCGTAGCTGCGCGCGCGCATGCCGAAGTACACGGCGGTCAGGCCCATCACGGTTATCACCGCTCCGGTGACCACATTCGACCAGATCATGCCGGCGGTCGGGGAGGCACCGTGCATGACGACCCACGGCGACACGATGAGCCACACGCCGAACACCGGAAGCGTCCACGTCATGCCGTGGGTGCGGTCCAGCGCCGACGCAAAGCAGAATGCCAGCACGGCCACTGCTAAGCCGCAGATTAGGTCGTTGCGGGCCAGCGGTCTTGTCATGCTGAAGCCGACGATCCATGACGACAGGGCCGCGTAGATGCCGGCCAGCAGCGCCACCCCGAAGGTGAACTGGGCGGTCATTGATTCTGCGGCACGCTCATAGTTGGCGCGCAGAGCCAACAAATCCGGGTGTTGTTCGATTGATGGATGCACTGTGCTCATTTTGTGACCTTTCTGTTATGCGGCAAGCCTTTTGGGCTGTCCGCAACCCACCCATCTGACCCGAGATTACGCTGGCCGGCGTAGCTCCAGCAACGAAAACTAAGCTGGTTCACCTGCTCGACAAGCACTGACGGCTACCCGTAGCGTCGAGCCAAAGCGAGGTGAGACATGGATATCGCGGATCGGCTTCGGCTCGACGTTCCGGTGGGTCAGGCAGGGATGGGCGGCGGACTGGCCGGCGCACCGTTGGCTGCTGCGGTCGCCAAGGCCGGCGGCCTGGGAACACTGGGGATCACGACACCGAACCAGTTGCGAACGTCGATCGACCAGGTGCGCGCCGAGGCCCCGGGACGCGCGGTTGCGGTGAACCTGTTGTCGCCCTTCACCCGTCGCCGCCACGTCGACGTCTGCGTCGATGCTCACGTCGACGTCGTCGTGGTGGCCTTCGGCGGTGACCGCAGACTGGTCGAGCGTCTCCGCGACGCGGGCATCTTCGTCTTCGTGATGGTCGGTACTGAAGACCAGGCGCGGGAAGCGGTCGGCTGGGGCGCTGACGGTCTGATCGCCCAAGGACGCGAAGCCGGTGGTCACCTCGTCGGGACCGCGCCGGCGCTGCAATTCCTGCCGCAGGCGTGCGCCATTGCCGGTGAGCGTCCGGTGTTCCTCGCCGGCGGGATTGCCACCAAGGCCGATACCCGTGCCGCACTCGAGGCGGGAGCCAGCGGCGTCATCGCGGGTACCCGGTTTTTGCTGACGCATGAATCGAACGCGCATCCCGAGTACCAGCGACGCGTGATCAACGCGGACAAGACGCTCGAAACCACCTTGTTCGGGCTGAGCTGGCCGCTGCGGCACCGCGTCGTGCCCAATTCCGCTACCCGCCGGTGGTGCCGCAGCGACGGGAGCGCCAAAGTGCTCCCTGCTGCCCTCAACACATCCAGCCGCGCGCTGGCCGTGCTGGGCTACCTCGATGCCGGCGCGTTGATGCGGCTGCAATCACCGGGCCGTCCAGTGTTCACGCCGCTGGCGCCGTTGGCTGGAATGCCGGAT
>NZ_DASRBZ010000590.1:0-9806 GCF_035653355.1 Mycobacterium sp.
ACGGCGGAACACCGACGAACGGGCCCTCGGCGATCGCCCAATCGGGAAACAGGTTTTTGTCATGCCCGATCCGGCCGTGGTTCAGCCGCGCGGTATGCGCCGCAAGCGGATTAGCCAAACCGATCTGGTCGATCACTCGCACGTCCAGCCCGACGTTCATCCCGACCATGCCGATGTTGGTGAAAAAGACTGTGTGCGGCCCTTTTTCGAGGGGACCCTGAGTTCCCGGCCGCGACGGCGGGGGGGCGGCAGCCGGAACAATGTCCCACTGGTTGTAGTTGCCGGACGGCAGCAACAACGCCCCGGCAGGCGTGTTGTTGATCGCCACTAACGCGGCGCGCATCCGCGGGTAGTCCAGGTAATCGGCCGCGGTGAGCGGATGCGCGTGCCCGGTGGCTTGCGCGTAAAACCGGCGCTCGTCGACGATGCCCGAATAGGTGACCCGGGTGGCGTCGTCGCCCATTCCCAGCGAGTTGGCCGCCCACAGCGACCAGCCCGCGACCGCCAGCCACAGCGCGCTCACCGCACCGGCCAGCACATACCGGGTTTCCCGCGAGAATTTTGTGCCTTCGGGAAAGACGACCGGAACCACGGCCACCGGCGCCAGCAAACAGACAATCGGGGTCAGCAAGACCCGGCCGTGCATGAAATCGCCGCCTTGGCGTATCCAGTACAGCGCCTGCAGCAGCCCGCTGACGAGGATGAAAACCACCACGGCTGGCGGGCTTTGTACCGTCCGCGCCCACCGTCCGTAACCGGGCGGCGCCTCGTGCCGAATCCACCAGGGACGGGTGCGCGTAGCCGTCAAGAGCACGCCCAACGCCAGCAACAGCAGCGCTGGCACCCACAGGGCGTAGGGCCGGTTGAAGTTCGCCAGATAGATCATGCCCTGCGGCCATTTGTCCCCCGCGGCGTCTTTGGCCAACGCGGTGCCCGGCACCAGCAGCCCGTAGTAGCCCATCCGGAAGATTTCGTAGCCGACCGGCAGCAGCCCGCCGGCGACCACGATCAGCGCGCGCCGCCGCCAGCCCCGGGCCGCAATCAGCATCATGATCAGGGCGCCGCCGCCGATCAGCGCCAGCTCGGGACGCACCAGCACGCTGCAGCCGGCGACGAAGGCCAGCGCCGCGGTGAACAACCGCCCCTCCGGGCGGACCCGCAGTGCTTGCGACCAGCACACCAGCATCCACCACAGCAAACCCAGGTAGGCCAACGCGAGACCGCTTTCCAGTCCGGAGGTGGCGAAGTCGCGCGCCGGCGGCACGGCGATGTAGACCAGGGCACCGGCCGGCAGCATGACCGCCCGTCGTCCCTGCAGGCTCGGTGCATAGAGCCGGCCCGCACCCAGCATCAGCAGCGCCACCCCGATCAAGCTGAGCGCCAACGCCAAAGCCAACGCCACATACTCCAGGCGCATCGGCCCGGCGGCCAGGCTGCCCAGATACAACACGAAGGTCCACGCGGTCGAGGTGTTGGCCTCGACCCGCTCACCCGCGTTGAACACCGGCCCGTTGCCGGCCAGCATGTTGCGCACCGTGCGCAGCACGATCAGGCCGTCGTCGGCGATCCAGCGTCGTTGCCAGGAACCCCAGCCGAACAGCACCGCCACCACTATCACGCTGGCCCACAGGCTGACCCGCACCGTGGGGTCGTACGCAAACCGCGGCCGCCCCACCGCCGGCACCCCGGGGGACGCCACGGCGACGCGGGGACTAGCTGAACGCAACAGCAGCACCGACTGTTCCTATCCACGCCAGCGCCAGTAGTTGTAAGACCCGGTCTCGCAGCGCGATGTCTTCGGGTTCCCCGGCCAAACCGCCGTCGACATCGACCGCGTAGCGCAGGATCGCGATGGTGAACGGCACCATCGACACCACGAACCACGAGCCGGAGTAGCCGTCGCGCTCGAAGGCCCACAGGCCGTAACACACCACCACCGCGGTGGCCGACATCGTCCACACGAACCGCAGGTAGGTGCTGGTGTAGGTTTCCAGCGATTTGCGGATCTTGGCGCCGGTGCGCTCGGCCAGCACGAGCTCCGCGTAGCGCTTGCCGGCAACCATGAACAGCGATCCGAATGCGCCGGCCAGCAAAAACCATTGGGAGAGCGGGATATCGGCGGCGGCGCCGCCGGCGATCGCCCGCAGCAAATACGCCGACGACACAATGCAGATGTCGATCACCGCTTGGTGTTTGAGGCCGAAACAGTAGGCCAGCTGGATGCCGATGTAGACGGCCATCACCAGCGCCAGGTTCGGGGTCAGCCACCAGGCGATCACCAGCGATGCGACACCGAGAACCGCCGCCAGCAGGTACGCCAGCCACTCGGGAACCACACCGGCAGCAATCGGCCGGAACCGCTTGGTGGGGTGCTCGCGGTCGGCTTCGACGTCGCGGGCGTCGTTGATCAGATACACCGACGACGCGGCCAGGCAGAACACCACGAACGCCACGGCCACCTTGCCGAGCACGTCGACGTAGTCGTAGTGCATGCCACGTCCCGCCGCCGCCAGCGGCGCGGCCAATACCAGCACGTTCTTCACCCACTGCCGCGGGCGGATCGCCTTGACCACGCCGACGATCAGGTTGGCCGGAGGGCCGGTCACCGGCACCACATCCTCACTCATTGGGCCGACTCACCGTTGAAGCGCTTGTCGGCCCGGACGGCGACGGTCGCGACGGCGGCGCCGACCGCAACACCGATGGCCACGTCACTGGGGTAGTGCACGCCCAGAAGTATCCGCGACAACGCCATCGGCGGCACCAACAGGGCAGGCAGCGGGATACGGCTGGCTCGTGCCAGCAGGATGGCCGCCGTGGTGGTAGAGGTGGCATGCGCCGACGGGAAGCTCAGCCGGCTGGGGGTGCCGACGTTGATTGCGACAGCCGGATGGTCGGGACGCGGTCGCCGCACCAGCCGCTTGATCAGCACCGCGGCGGCGTGTGCGGCGAAGGCACCGACTCCGGCCAGCAGCCAGGCCCGGGCCCGTTGCGGTTGCAGGACCGCGCCGAGCAGCGACACCGCCAGCCAGCCGATGCTGTGCTCACCGAAGTGCGAGAGCCCGCGCGCCACGGCCAGCACACCGGGCCGGCCCGCGAGCGCCGACTGGACCGCCACCACTGCCGCCACTTCGCCGCGCGGCGCGGCCACCTCAGCCATGCGTTGTGGGTGTGGCAGGCAGCAGCACGGTCTCCCACTTCTGCTTGCTGGACAGCACCGGCAACGCTTCGCGGTAGGTCCTGCGCATCTCGTCGAACCGCTTCACCAGCTGGCGCTGACGGCGCAGCGACTGCCACAACAGCGAAAACATCTTGGCTCGGTCGCGCTGCCGGTAGACCACGCCGCGGCCGTCGGCCGTGGTCACCGTGGCGCCGTCGAGCGTGCACAGCCGAAACCACCGGGCATCCTGGGTCGCCACGTTGAGCTGCGGGCGCTGGTGATGTGTGGAGTCGGCCTTGGTGAGGTTGTGCAGGGTGCCGCGGGCCAGTCGGTAGCTGATGGCCAGCGGATGCACCGGCGGCTTCATCGGCTTGGTCTTCTGCGCCGGCGGCGGCAGCTCACTGGCCGCGGGCAGCACGACAGCGTCGGGGTAAGCCTTGCGGATGCGGTGCACTTCCGGCAGCGCGGATTCCAGGATCGAGAAGATGTGCTCCGGGCCGGCCAGGAAGTCGTCGATCGCCTTGTTCTGGATCGCCACGGTCGAATACTCCAGGCAGGCAAGGTGTTTCAGCGTCGCCTTGAGGTGGCTGCGCACCAGGCCGATGATGTCGCCGTCCCAGTGCATGGCCGCGACCACCAGCCGGTTACGCAGGTGGAAGTAGGCCTGCCAGTCGATCGCGTCGTCCTTGTCGCTCCACGCCATGTGCCAGATGGCGGCGCCGGGCAGCGTGACAGTCGGATAGCCGTGCTCGGCGGCGCGCAGCCCGTAGTCGGCGTCGTCCCATTTGATGAAGAGTGGCAACGGCTGTCCGAGTTCCTCGGCGACTTGGCGCGGGATCATGCACGTCCACCAGCCGTTGTAGTCGACGTCGATGCGCCGGTGCAGCAGGTTGCTGCGAATATTGTTGTCGCTCAACGGGAACTTGGCGAAGTCGTGGTCGTACTCGGCATAGGGCGCAGCGGTCCACATGAAGTTCGACCGGTCCACCACCTCGCCCATGATGTGCAGGTGCGACGGCTCTTGCAGGTTGAGCATCTGCCCGCCCACCAGCATCGGCGACTTAGCGAAGCGGTGCATGGCCAACACCCGCAGAATCGAGTCGGGCTCGATGCGGATGTCGTCGTCCATGAACAGGATCTGCTGGCAGTCAGTGTTTTTCAGCGCCTCGTACATCACCCGGCTGTAGCCGCCAGAACCACCCAGGTTGGGCTGGTCGTGGATGGATAGCCGGTTGCCCAGCGGGGCGGCGACAGCAGCGAAGTCGGGGTGCTCGCGGACCTTCGCCTTGCCTTGGTCGGGCACGATTACCGCGCCGATCACCTTGTCCACCAGGGGATCTGAAGTCAGCTCCCGCAGGGCGTTGACGCAGTCGCCAGGCCGATTGAACGTCGGGATTCCCACCGCAATGTTGGCCACGCCCGGTGCCGGCTCCGGCGCGTACCAGCCCGCGCTCAGCAGCGTGACGTCGGCGTCGGTGGTGATGTCGAACCAGATCCACCCGCCGTCCTCGAACGGCTCGAGTCCGACTTGGAATTCGACTGTCGCCGGCTGCTCCGGGCTGCCGTCGAATCCGCGGCCCTCGATGAAAATCCGCGCGCCGGTCGCCTTGGTGCGGTAGACGTCGACGCGTCCGGTGCCGGTCAACTCCGTGCGCAACACCACCGACTTGCACCTGCTCCAGCGCCGCCAATAGCTGGCCGGAAACGCGTTGAAGTAGGTGGCGAACGACACCTCGGACTCCGCACCGATTTGCAGTGTCGTGCGTGTCACCGCATGCGCGCGCCGGGAGTTGGTGGTCGACTCGTCCAGGTAGAGCTTGCGCACGTCGAGCGGTTCGCCCGGGCGCGGCAGGATCACTCGGGCCAGCAGGCTCACCGCGGCATCCGCTGTCCCGTCGCCGTGTGGGGATTTGTTTTCGGCCGTTGTTCGGCCAGGGGTCGGTGTCATCCGCGGACGCTTTCCTTATCGTTGTCGGATTGGGTCAGCGGCGTTCCGTCGCGCAAGTGGGGCGCCAGCACGTTGTCGAACATGCTTAGTGCACTGGCGATCGCCATGTGCATGTCCAGATATTGATAGGTGCCCAACCGCCCGCCGAACACCACCTTCGACGACGCGGTCTCAGCCTTGGCCCGGGTCCGGTAGGCGGCCAGCAGCGCGCGGTCGGATTCGGTGTTGATCGGGTAATAGGGCTCGTCGTCGTCATCGGCGAACCGCGAGTACTCCCGCATGATCACCGTCTTGTCGGTGGGGTAGTCCCGCTCGGGGTGAAAGTGGCGGAACTCGTGGATGCGGGTGTAGGGCACGTCGAGGTCGCTGTAGTTCATCACCGGCGTGCCCTGGAAGTCACCGGTGTCACGCACTTCGACCTCGAAATCTAAAGTCCGCCAACCTAACCGGCCCTCGGCGTAGTCGAAGTAGCGGTCCAGCGGGCCGGTGTAGACCACCGGAGCATCCGGGCTGGCGGCGCGGAGTTCTTCACGCACGTCGAACCAGTCGGTGTTCAGCCGCACCTCAATACGATCGTCGGAGGCCATGTTTTTCAGCCACGCGGTGTAACCGTTGACCGGCAGCCCTTCATACGTGTCGTTGAAGTAGCGATTGTCGAACGTGTAACGCACGGGCAGCCGCGTGATAGTGGACGCCGGCAGTTCCTTGGGGTCGGTCTGCCACTGCTTGGCGGTGTAGTTCTTCATGAACGCCTCATACAGCGGCCGCCCGATCAGCGAGATCGCCTTCTCCTCGAAATTTTGCGCGTCGGCGGACTCGATTTCGGCGGCCTGCTCCTTGATGAGTTGGCGCGCCTCGTCGGGGCTGTAGTACTTGCCGAAGAACTGGCACACCAGGCCGAGGCCCATCGGCAACGGGTAGGCCTGCCCGTTGTGCAGTGCGAACACCCGGTGCTGGTAACCGGTGAACTCGGTGAACTGGCGCACGTAGTCCCACACCCGCTTGTTGGACGTGTGGAACAGGTGGGCCCCATATTTATGGACCTCGATGCCGGTCTGCGGCTCGGGCTCTGAATAGGCGTTGCCACCGATGTGGGGGCGCCTTTCGACGACCAGGACCCGCTTGCCCAGCTGGGTGGCGACGCGCTCGGCAATCGTCAGCCCGAAGAATCCGGAGCCGACGACGAAGAGGTCAAAGCGAGCGGTCATCGGTTGCCTAGGGTATCCGACCCGCGCGGCCCGACCCCGATTGGCGGCACGGGGCATTTTGGGCGCGCCGTCAGCCGGTAGTCCGCATCCGCGACCGTGCTCACTATTGGTTCTAGGTCGCGATTGCCTCACGATTCGATATCGCCACATCAGTCTCAGCAATCACAGCAGTAGCATCAATCACGTCGGCTTCATGTCGTGCTGCACCTGCAAGTCGGCCGAACACCACATAGTCCAGATTGAGGAGACTTCCGTGCCGAACCGACGTCGACGCAAGCTCTCGACAGCCATGAGCGCGGTCGCCGCCCTGGCAGTCGCGAGTCCTTTCGCTTATGTCACGGTGTCCGAATTGACGGCCGACGCCAAGCCCGCGCCTCAGCACCGAGAATTCGTGCGGGCGGCGGTGACGACCGACCTGCCCAACGAGCTGATGTCCGCGCTGTCGCAGGGGTTGTCGCAATTCGGGATCAACCTGCCGCCGGTGCCGAGCCTCAGCGGCGCGGGCACGACAGCCGCCAGCACCCCCGGGCTCGCTACGCCGGGGCTGACCTCGCCGGGACTCACCAGCCCTGGCCTCACCAGTCCTGGCCTCACCACCCCTGGGGCGGCCACACCTGGCTTGGGCACACCCGGCCTGACGACTCCGGGGACCGCCACACCGGGCCTCGCCACGCCCGGCACGACAACGCCGGGCCTGACCACCCCTGGCGCGACCACGCCCGGCTTGACCACACCCGGACTCACCACGCCGGGCGCCGCAACGCCGTCGGCCACTCCAGGGCTGACCGATCCGAGCTTGGCCAATCCCGGCCTGACCAGCCCGGGTTTGACGAACCCCGGCGCGGCGCCGGGCCTGGCCAACCCGGCCGGACTGACCCCGGGGACCGGCATCGACCCGTCACTGACGAGTCCGGGAGCCCTGACCAGTCCGGGCGAGGTACCGATTACTGCTCCCGTCGGATTGGACCCGGGTGCGGGCGGCACCTACCCGATCCTCGGTGACCCGTCATTGGGTGCGGCGCCGGCGGCGAGCAGCAGCGGTGGCAGCGGCGGAATCATCAGCGACGTGATGAGCACCGCCAACCAGTTGGGCGCCACTCAGGCCATCGACCTGATCAAGGGAATGGTGATGCCCTCGATCATGCAGGCTGTCCAGGGCGCCAACGCGGGTGCGGCGGCACCTGCTGCCGCGGCGCCGATACCGGCACCGGCGCCGGCAACCTGACGCGGTGGGGGTGGCATAGAGCCTGTCACCAGACGGCACCGCAGAGTGGGACCTGGGCCCGGGGGCGACCCAGGGACGAGACTCTGCGGTGCCGTTGCCGCGCTTTGTTCACAAATTCCCGTGTCGAAACATTAGCAACACAAAACACATACGTAACATCATCTGGTGCCGTGCCGCCGCCCCGCACCCACGATGTTGCTCAGCGCCGTCGTGGCGACCGCCGTAATCCTGCCCTGGGCGCTCGACTCCGGCCGCAGCGAGGCGCCGATGCGGCCTAGCGACACGTACGTCGCTCAGCAGCCGCTGATCGGGCTGGGCGGTGGCGTTACAGTCCGCGAAATCAACCGACCCACACCGTTTTCCATGGTCGCCTTGACCGGCGGGGACCTGACCGGCACCTCGGCGCGGGTGCGGGCCAAGCGCGCCGACGGCTCCTGGGGTCCCTGGTATGAGACGGAGGCGCTGGAGTCCGGCGGCCGTGACGGATCGGCGGAAGCAGCGCGCGGTCCTCGCGGCACCGAGCCGGTATTCGTGGGCCGCACCACGATGGTGCAGATCGCGATCACCCGCCCGCCCGGCGCGCCCCTGACGTCGCCGCCACCACGCCATGCGCCGGCTGGTCTGGGATATGTGCCGGCCACCGTCGAACAGCCGCTGCCCCAGAACGTCTCGGCCGTCCTGATCTCCCCGCCGCAGGCACCCGCCGACACCCAGTGGAATCCGCCGACCGCCGTGCTGGCACCCGGGCAGCCGCCCAACATCATCAGCCGGGCACAGTGGGGCGCAGACGAGTCCATACGATGCGGTAACCCGGTGTACGACAACGGAATCCACGCGGCAATTGTCCACCACACGGCCGGCAGCAACGACTACTCCCCCGAGGACTCGGCCGAGATCGTGCGGGAAATCTACGCCTACCACACCCAAACGCTGGGCTGGTGCGACATCGCCTACAACGCGCTGGTCGACAAGTACGGCCAAGTGTTCGAGGGCCGCGCCGGCGGGATCACCAAACCGGTCGAAGGATCGCACACCGGCGGATTCAACCGCGAAACCTGGGGCGTAGCAATGATCGGCGACTTCGACGACGTGCCGCCCACGTCGATCCAATTGCGCACGGTCGGCCGGCTGCTCGGCTGGCGGCTGGGCCTCGACCACGTCAACCCGAAAGGCACCGTGACGATGGCCTCGGCCGGAGGCGAATACACCCGTATCCCTGGCGGCGCAACGCTGACGCTGCCGGCCATCTTCAGCCACCGCGATGTCGGCCCCACCGCCTGCCCGGGCAACACGGCGTATGCGTTGCTCGACAAAATCCGGGAAATCGCCGCGCATTTCAACGATGCCCCCGGTCCCGACGACGTCGCCGCGTCACTGGAGGGCGGCGCCATCTACGCGCGCTGGCAGGAGATGGGCGGCATGAACAGCGCGCTCGGCGCGCCGACGTCCCCCGAAGCGACCGGAGCCGGCTCGGCGCGCTACGCCACGTTCGACAAGGGAGCGATGTACTGGTCACCGGAGACCGGCGCCGAACCTCTCACCGGCGCGATCTACGAGGCCTGGGCTTCACTGGGCTACGAGCGCGGTGCCCTCGGCTTGCCGACCAGCGCCGAAATCCAAGAACCGCAATGGGTCAAGCAGAACTTCCAGCACGGAACATTGAACTTCGACCGGGAGACGGCGACGGTGGTTCGGGTGATCGACGGCGTCGCCGAGCAACTGCCGCCACCGGCGGCGAGCGGACCGCCCGTGCAGCTCGAGCGGTTCTCACGCCCAATGAGCGCGACGCACTAGGCCGGCTAAAGCCACCAGCGTTCCAGCACTCGAGCGACTCCGTCGTCGGTGTTGGAGGTAGTGATCTCGTTGGCCACCGCCAACACCTCCGGATGCGCGTTGCCCATCGCTACGCCGTGCCCGGCCCGCAGCAACATCGGCACATCGTTGGGCATGTCGCCGAACGCCACCACGTCGTCGAGCGAGATGCCGAGCGGGCCGGCGATCTCCTCCACACCGCTGGCCTTGCTGATGCCGTGCGGGACGATTTCGATCAGCCCGTTGTTGGTGGAGTATGTGACATCTCCTTGAGCACCAACGTGTTTGATCAATTCGGCTGCCATGTCGTCGCTGCGGGCGCCTGCCTTGCGGATCAGCAGCTTGATCGCGGGCGCGCTCAGCAGGTCTTCGATCGACACCTCGGTGTTGTCCGGATTGAGCCAGGCATGCTCGTAGCCAGGCGAACTCACGAACTGCGGCGTCGCCGTATCG
>NZ_DASRBZ010000591.1:0-6095 GCF_035653355.1 Mycobacterium sp.
GAGGCCCAGTGACAGCACGTCTTTGATGTGCAAGTAGCCGATGAAAGTGCCGCCGAGGTCGGCCACCGGAAATCGGGAGTAGCCGGTTTCGGCCAGCGCCTCTTCGATCGCGCCGACCGTCGGCCCGCGGCCGGCCGCGGCCACCGGCACCGCGCGAACGTGGTGGATGGGAACCGCGACATCGGCGACCACCCGATTGCGGATCTGCAGCGCCCGGGTCAGCCGGGTGTGCTCTTCGTGATCCAGCAAGCCTTCTGACACCGATTCGGCGATCATCTCGCTGAGCTCGACCGTGGAGACCGTCACGTCGAGCTCGTCTTTCGGCTGCGCCCGCAGCAGCCGCAGGATCGCGTTGGCGCTCCAGTTGTAAAACGCGATCAACGGGCGCACGGCCCGCACGTAGAGCAGGTACGGCGGAATCAGCAGCATCGCCGCCTTCTCGGGGCCGGCGATCGCGATGTTCTTGGGCACCATCTCGCCGAGCAGCACGTGCAGCGTCACCACAATCGCCAACGCGACCACGAAAGACACGGTGTGCAGCAGCGCACCGGATACGTGCAGCAGCGCCAACGGTGTCCGTAGCAGATCGGCGACCGCGGGTTCTCCGAGGCGGCCCAGCAGGATCGAGGAGACCGTGATGCCGAGCTGCGCCCCGGCGAACATCAGCGGCAGCCGCTCGCCGGCCCGGATCACGGTGACCGCGCTTGCCCTGCCCTGCTCGGCGAGGGCTTCCAGCCGGTCGCGACGCACCGAGATCAACGAGAACTCGGCGCCCACGAAAAACGCGTTGGCCCCGACCAGCAGCAGGGTCAGCAGCACATCGAGGATGTCGCGCATCAACGGCCTCGCTCACCGTGGCCGTTGCGGCGGCCCAACTCGGTCAACTCGAGCACGTCGATGCGGCGGCCGTCCATTCGGACCACTTTCGCCTGCCAGCGAATCGAGTTGTCCGACGGGCCGTCCGGTTCGAACGCCGTCAGCTCGACCGATTCGCCGGCTGCCGGTATGTGGCCGAGCTCATGGAGCACCAGCCCGCCGATCGTCTCGTATTGGCCCTCTGGTGCGCGGTAGCCGGTGGCCGCGGCCACCTCGTCGATGCGCAACAGCCCGGAGACCCGCCAGCCGTTACCCGCCGCGACCACATCAGGGGTTGCGTCGTCGTGCTCGTCGCGGACATCGCCGACCAGCTCCTCGATGAGATCCTCGACGGTGACCATTCCGGCGGTGCCGCCGTACTCGTCGACGACGAGCGCGGCCTGCAGCCCATTGGCGCGGATCTGGGCCATCAGCGCGTCTCCGTCCAGCGTCGAGGGCACCACCGCGACCGGCTGCGCCACCGCAGTGAGCTTGGTGCGCGCGCGGTCGGCAGGCGCCACCTCGAAGACTTGCTTGACGTGCACGATGCCGACGGTCTGGTCGAGATCGCCGTCGACTATCGGGAAGCGCGAGAACCCGCTCTCGGCGGCGGTGGCAACCAGATCGGCGACGGTGTCGTTGATCTGCAACGCCACGATCTTCGACCGCGGCGTCATCAGCTCTTCGGCCGTCAAGGCGCCGAACTGCAGCGACCGCCCGACCAGCGCCGCGGTGACCGGATCCAGTGACCCGCTGCGCGCCGACGTCCGCACCAGCGACACCAATTCCTGCGGGGAGCGGGCCGAGCGCAGCCGCTGGGCCGGTTCGACGCCCAGCCTGCGCAAAACCCAGTTCGCGGCGCCGTTGGTCAGCCGGATAGCGGGTGTGAACACCACCGAAAACAGCAGCTGCAGTCCCGCGACCGCGCGTGCGGTGGGCAGCGGGCGTGCCACCGCGAGGTACTTGGGCACCAGCTCGCCGAAAATCATCGACAGTGAGGTGACGATCACCAAAGCGACGAACGCGATGATCCCGTCGGCGACCCGGTCCGATATCGCGAACGCGTCCAAGGCCGGGTGCGGCAGCTCGGCTACCAGCGGCTCGGTGAGGTAACCGGTGACCAGCGTGGTGATCGAGATACCCAACTGCGCGCCGGACAATTGAAACGACAACGTGCGGTGCGCGCGCTGCACGTAGCGGTCACGACGCGTCCCACCCCGCGCGTTGGCGTCGACCGTGCTGCGCTCCAGCGTGGTCAGCGAAAACTCGGCCGCCACGAAGATCGCCGTGCCGGCGGTGAGCGCCACGATCGCCAGCAGGCTCAGCACGACGATGACGACGCTCATCCGCGACTCGCCGGTCGCACGATGCGCTGAGGGAGCCCGGCGCCGGGACGGTGTCTTTTCACCAGCCGAACGGCAGCGGGTGACCCTCCGCGAAACCCGCCGCCGACTGGACCCCGATCACCGCCCGCTCGTGCAGTTCCGCCAGGGTCGACGCCCCGACGTAGGTGCAGGTGCTACGCACCCCGGAGGTGATGTGGTCGATGAGGTCCTCGACGCCGCCGCGGTCGGGGTTCAGCCCCATCCGCGACGTCGAAATCCCTTCCTCGAACAACGCTTTGCGGGCGCGGTCGAAGGCGCTGTCGGCGGCGGTGCGAGCCACCACCGCCCGCTTGGATGCCATGCCGTAGCTCTCCTTGTATGGTCGGTCGTCGCGGTCGCGCATCAGGTCGCCGGGCGATTCGTAGGTGCCGGCAAACCACGAGCCGATCATCACGTTGGCCGCGCCGGCCGCCAGCGCGAGCGCCACATCGCGCGGATGGCGGACTCCGCCGTCGGCCCACACGTGACCACCCATTTCCCTTGCTGCGCAGGCACATTCGACGACGGCCGAGAACTGGGGGCGGCCCACACCGGTCATCATTCGGGTGGTGCACATCGCGCCGGGGCCGACGCCGACCTTGACGATGCTCGCGCCCGCGTTGATCAGGTCGCGGGTGCCCTCGGCGGACACCACGTTGCCTGCGGCCAGGGGTACGCCGAGGTCGAGCGACGCGACGGCCTTGATCGCGTCCAGCGCCTTGACCAGGTGTCCGTGCGCGGTGTCGATGACCAGCACGTCGACGCCGGCCTCGACCAACGCCTGCGCCTTGGCGCCGACCTCGCCGGTGATGCCGATTGCCGCGCCGATGCGCAACCGGCCGGCCGCGTCGGTGGCCGGGGTGTAGATCCCGGCACGAAGGGCTCCGGTGCGGGTCAGCACGCCCACCAAAGTGCCGTCGGGTGCGGTCAACACGGCCACGTCGATCGGCGCGTGCTCGAGCAGGTCGAACACCTTGCGTGGGTCGGTGCCCACCGGGGCGGTGACGAAGTCGGTGGTGGCGACGTCACGCACCCGGGTGAAGCGGTCCACGCCCACGCACGCCGATTCGGTCACCAGCCCGATCGGCCGGCCTTCGAAGACGACCACCGCGGCGCCGTGGGCGCGTTTGTGGATCAGCGCCATTGCATCCGACACCGAATCGTCGGGGGCCAGCATTACGGGCGTGTCGACGACCAGGTCCCGGCTTTTGACGAATTCCACCGTCTGTTGCACCGCGGTGATCGGAAGGTCTTGCGGCAGAATCACAATGCCGCCGCGGCGGGCCACCGTCTCAGCCATTCGGCGGCCGGCGACGGCGGTCATGTTGGCGACCACTACCGGGATCGTGGTGCCGGCGCCGTCGTCAGTGGACAGATCGACGTCGAAACGCGACGCCACGTCGGAACGGTTCGGCACGATGAACACGTCGTCGTACGTCAAGTCGTAGCCGGGCCGGTGCCCGTCCAGAAACCTCATCGGTGTCGCGGTGCTCCTCGTCGCGTCAGCTCGATTGTCCGGCTTCTCCTCATCGCTTCGCTCTGCATCGGCGCCGGCCTGGCTCGATTGTCCGGCTTCTCTTCATCGCTTCCCTCTGCATCGGCGCCGGACGGCCTAGGCCGAAACCTCGCTGCGGTCGCCGCCCCATAATGTGTGGAATTTGCCTGGCGCGTCGATGCGGGCGTAGGTGTGTGCGCCGAAGAAGTCCCGCTGCGCCTGTGTGAGCGCCGCTGGAAGCCGTTCGGTGCGCAATGCGTCGTAGTACGACAGCGCCGAGGAAAACCCCGGAATCGGGATACCCAGTTGGGTAGCGGTGGACACCACGCGGCGCCAGCCGTCGATCGCTGATTCGACCGCGCTGCGGAAATACGGCGCGACGAGCAGGCTGACCAGGTTGGGGTCGGCATCGAAGGCTTCCTTGATGCGGTTGAGGAATTTCGCCCGGATGATGCAGCCGCCGCGCCAGATCGTCGCCAGGTCGCCCGGTGTGATGTCCCAACCGTATTCGGCGCTGCCGGCCTGGATCTGGTTGAACCCTTGCGAATACGCGACGATCTTCGAGGCGTACAGGGCCTGGCGGATGTCTTCGGTGAAGGTGTCGGGGTCGCTGGGCCGCTCGCCGAGCCGGCCTGCCGCCAGGCCGGTGGTGGCCTTGCGCTGGGCCACCGATCCCGATAGTGCGCGGGCGAACACCGCTTCGGCGATACCGGTCACCGGGACACCCAGGTCCAGGGCCGACTTGACGGTCCAGCGGCCGGTGCCTTTCTGCTCCGCCTCGTCGACGATGACGTCGACCAGCGGTTGGCCGGTCTTGGCGTCGATTTGGCGCAGCACTTCTGCGGTGATCTCGACCAGGTAGCTGTCCAGATCGCCCTTGTTCCACTCGCTGAACACGTCGGCGATCTGCGGTGCCGTCAGCCCCAAGCCGTCGCGCAGCAGTTGGTAGGCCTCGCCGATGAGCTGCATGTCGGAATATTCGATGCCGTTGTGCACCATCTTGACGAAATGCCCGGAGCCGTCCGGCCCAATGTGGGTGCAGCAGGGCACTCCGTCGACGTGGGCGGAGATTTCTTCGAGCAGCGGGCCCAACGATTCGTAGGACTCCGCCGGCCCGCCGGGCATGATCGATGGCCCGTTCAGCGCGCCCTCCTCGCCGCCGGAGATGCCGGCGCCGACGAAGTGCAGGCCCCGTTCGGCCATCGCTCTCTCACGGCGGATGGTGTCGGTGTAAAGCGCGTTGCCCCCGTCGATGATGATGTCGCCTTCTTCCATGGCGTCGGCGAGTTCGTTGATGACCGCGTCGGTGGCGTCGCCAGCCTTGACCATGATCAGTACACGGCGCGGTTTCTCAAGGGCGGCAAGGAATTCCGGGATTGACTCGGTGCGCACGAACTTGCCCTCAGAGCCGTGCTCTTCGAGCAGGGCGTCGGTCTTGGCGACGGTCCGGTTGTGCAGTGCCACGGTGTAGCCCTGGCGGGCGAAGTTGCGGGCAATGTTCGATCCCATCACCGCCAGGCCGGTGACCCCGATCTGTGCGGTGCCGACATCAGCGGTGGATTGCGACGAGCTCATCTATTTGCCTCTCAGGCTCGGGGCTTTCGTCAAGCCTTTCACCGAACACTGTGGCACAGCGGGATTGGGCTCTCCGGAGGTATTCCCCAAGCCGTCAGGCTAGACGTCTTGCTAGGCGATGAACAGTCGCTGCAGCTCGATGAGCCACGGTATGGCCAGCGCTACTGTCGGCACCACCAACACGGCCGCGGCGGCGGCATACACAGCCGCCGCCAACATGCGGCTGTTGCCGCGCCCGGACAACCGGCGCACGCGAACCAGCGTGCTGCGCCCGCCTGCGGCCAACGCCGCCGACGGTGTCCGCCCGGATGCGCACGCCACCAGCGCCCGGGCCAGGGGAGCGCGGCCCGCGGCGCGCACCGCCGCGTCGTCGGCGAGCAGCTCGACCAACAGCTGCACGGCGTCGAGCGCGCCCGCGCTGCGAACCAATCGGGGAAACGCGGCGTGCACCGCGGTGAAGCCCTCGAGAACCAGGTCGTGCCGCGCCCGCAGGTGTGCGCGCTCATGGCTGAGTATCGCCGCGACCTCGGCGTCACTCAGGGCGGTCAGTGCCCCTTCGCTGAGCACCACGCGGCTACGCACCCCGGGCAAACAGTATGCGAGCGGTTGCGCCACGCCAAGGATGCGCAGGTCGCGCGCCCGCGCGCCCGTCTGTGCGGGCGCCCCAGCCCGAGCGCCGAGCAGATCAACAAGCATCCTGTGGTGGGCGCGGCGTCGTCGCGTGCCAATCGCCACTCTCAGCACCGCGATCGCCAGCCGGGCGCCGACCAGCACAGTAAGCGCGAAGACTGCGACGTACAGCGTCC
>NZ_DASRBZ010000592.1:0-26935 GCF_035653355.1 Mycobacterium sp.
CCGGATCTGGTCGACGTTGATGTCACCGCCCCAGGACACCACCGAGGGCGGCAATCCGACGCCGAGATACGACAGCGTGGCCTCGGTGACGATGAACA
Organism: Mycobacterium sp.; assembly: GCF_035653355.1. Classification (GTDB taxonomy): domain Bacteria; phylum Actinomycetota; class Actinomycetes; order Mycobacteriales; family Mycobacteriaceae; genus Mycobacterium. The sequence goes on from NZ_DASRBZ010000592.1 coordinate 99, forward strand.
AGCCGAGCGCGATGGTGGAGACCGCGATCACCGGGCCGATGGCGTTGGGCAGCGCGTGGCGCGCCAAGATCCGAAACCTGCTGAGTCCCATGGCCTGCGCGGCCAGCACATAGTCGCTGGCTCGCACCTCGATGACCGCGCTGCGGGCAATGCGGGCGATCTGAGGCCAGCCGAACAAGGCCAGGATCGCGATCACCGTCCACACCGTTCGATGGTGCATGACCTGCATGAGCACGATGGCGGCCAGCAGCAGTGGTATCCCGAAAAAGACATCGGCGACCCGCGACACCGCCGCGTCGATCCAGCCGCCGTAGAAACCGGCCAGCGCGCCCAGCGCGCCGCCGACAACGAACACCGCGACGGTGGCGCCCAAGCCGACGGTGACGGAAGCCCGTGCTCCGTAGATGGTGCGGGCGTAGATGTCGTGGCCTTGCAGGTCCGTGCCGAACCAGTGCGCCGCCGAGGGGTCCAGCAGGCTCTGGTTGGGATCGGCGTAGGTGGGATCGATGCTGGTGAACAGCCACGGGAACGCAGCGACCGCCGCGATGAGGACGATCAGCGCGGCGGCGGCGAGGAACTTCGGGCGTCGGCGTAGACCGTGCCAGGTGCCACGCCAAAAGCCATGGCTGGCAACGTGTTCAGCCATAGCGGATCCGGGGGTCCAACGCCGCATAGAGCAGGTCCACCAGCAGATTGGTGACAAGGTAGACGACGACGAGCACCGTCACGATCGACACCACGGTCGGCGCCTCCTGACGGGTGACCGCCTGATAGAGCACACCGCCGACGCCGTGGATGTTGAAGATGCCCTCGGTCACGATCGCTCCGCCCATCAGCGCGCCGAGATCCGCGCCGAGAAAGGTCACGACCGGAATCAGCGAGTTGCGCAGAATGTGCACGACGACGACTCGCGGACGCGAGAGCCCCTTGGCCGCCGCGGTGCGCACATGGTCGGCATGGGCATTGGCGCCGACCGCCGATCGGGTCAACCGGACCACGTAGGCAAACGACACCGAACCGAGCACGATGCCGGGCAGCAGTAGACGGGTGAACGTCGCCTGATCTCCCACCGTGACCGGGGCGATCCCGAGCCGGACACCGAAGACGAACTGAGCCAGGAAGCCCAGCACGAAGATCGGTACCGCGATGATGACCGGGCTCGCGATCAGCACCCCGGCGTCGAAGATGCCGCCCTGACGTAAACCGGCGATCACGCCGAACCCGATGCCGAGGACCGCCTCGACCGCCAGCGCGATCATTGCCAGCCGAATCGTCACCGGGAAAGCTTGGGCCATAACAACGCTGACGGGTAACCCGGAGTAGGCGCGGCCGAAGTCGCCGCGCAGGATGCCGCCGAGGTAGTGCACGTACTGCAGCCAGAACGGGTCGTCGAGGTGGTATTGGGCGCGCAGCTGTGCGGCCACCGCGGGACTCAACGGCCGGTCCCCGCCCAACGCGGCCACCGGATCGCCGGGCAGCAGGAAAACCATGCCGTAGATGAGCAGGGTGGCCCCGAGGAAAACGGGGACCATCACCGCGATGCGGCGGACGATATACCAGCCCATGTCAGCTCTTGAGGATGCGCTCGTAGTCGGGCAGCCCGTTCCAGGTGAGGTTCACGTTGCTCACCGCAGGCGAGTGCCCGGCCACGGTGATGGTGTACCACAGCGGCACGACGGGCATGTCGTGCAAGAGGATTCGCTGGGCATGGTTGGCCAGCGCGTACGATTCCGGCAGGCTGGGCGCAGCATCGGCCATGGCCAGCGCCGCGTCGAAATCGGAGTTGGAGTACCCGACGTCGTTGGCGCTGGCTTTCGTGACGAATAGCGGCGCAAGGAATTCCAGCATCGATGGGTAGTCGCCCTGCCAGCCGGCGCGAAACGCGGTGGTGATGCTGTGGCCGGTGATCTGGGTGCGGAACCCGGCGAACGTGGGCTGCGGCGCGCCGACCGCATCGATGCCCAAGTTGTTCTTGATGCTGTTGGCCACCGCATCGACCCATTCCTGGTGGCTGCCGTCGGCGTTGTAGGCGATCGCGTAGCGGCCGCTCCATTTGGAGATCGCGTCGGCCTCCGCCCAGAGTCGCCGCGCGCGGTCGGGATTGAAGTCCAGTGCCTCGTTGCCTTCGATGTTCGGGTCGTATCCGGGCAGTGAGCTGGCGGTGAATTCGCGGGCGGGCGCGCGTGATCCGGCGAAGATCTGCCGGCAAATCTGGGGGCGGTTGATCGCGGCCGACAACGCGAGCCGGCGCAATCGGCCTTCTTCGCCACCGATGTGCGGCAGCCGCAGCGGCGTGTCGAGGGTCTGGTTGACCGCTGCGGGCGCGGTGACGGCGCGGTCACCGAGGTCTTTGCGGTAGACGGGCAGCACACTGGTTGGAATTGTGTCCAGCACATCGAGATTGGCCGACAGTAGATCGGCGTAGGCGGTGTCGAGGTTGGCGTAGAACGTGAACCGCAGGCCTTTGTTCTGCGGTGCGCGGTTGCCGTGGTAACCGGGATTGGGCACCAGGTCGATTTTGACGTTGTGCTGCCAGGTGTCGTCCGCGGCGAGCTTATACGGGCCATTGCCGATCGGGTGCTGCCCGAACGCGGCCATGTCCTTGAACGCGGCGGCCGGCAGCGGGTAGAACGGCGAAAACCCCAGTCGCAGTTCGAAATCGATGGCTGGCGCCTTGAGCCGCACGGTGAATTCGCGATCGTTGACCACCTTGAGGCCCGACATGGTGGCGGTAGTCGGCTTCGGCGCGGCCAGCTCGTCGAAGCCGGCGATGGGGCTGAAGAAGCTTTGCTGCAGTTGGGCATTGGTCGCCAGCGCGCCGTAATTCCAGGCGTCGACGAACGAGTGCGCGGTCACCGGTGATCCGTCGGAAAACGTCCACCCCGCTTTGAGGAGGATCCGGTAGTTGACGTTGTCGGTGGTCTCGATCGACTGCGCGACCTCCAGCGACGGTGCACCTTTGGCGTCATAGGACATCAGGCCGGCGAACAGCCGATCGAGGATGCGGCCGCCGTTGCTGTCGTTGGTGTTGGTCGGGATCAGCGGATTCTGCGGTTCGGCGCCGTTGACGACGACCGTGTCAGGGTTGACCCCGCCGCCGGTGCAGCCGGTGACCGCGGCCGCAAGCAGCCCGGCAGCGATGACCGCCGCCACCCGGATCGGATGCACCATGAGGCCGACCCTAGAACCCTCGACCCGATTAGGCTCGAAACGTGACCGAGACGCACGCCCCGTCAACGTCGTCGTATCCGCCGCCCCCGGAGTTCGCCGAGCAGGCCAACGTGACCGACGACGTCTACCGCGAAGCCGAGGAAGACCGACTGGCGTTTTGGGCCAAGCAAGCCAACCGTCTGTCCTGGGCGACGCCGTTCGAGCAAGTGCTGGACTGGTCGCAGACCCCGTTCGCCAAGTGGTTCATCGGCGGAAAGCTCAACGTCGCCTACAACTGCGTCGACCGCCACGTCGAGGCCGGTCACGGCGACCGCGTCGCGATCCACTGGCAAGGCGAGCCGGTCGGCGACAGCCGCACACTCACCTATTCCGACTTGCTCACTGAGGTGGGCAAAGCCGCCAACGCGCTCACGGATCTCGGCCTGGTGGCCGGTGATCGGGTCGCGATCTACATGCCGATGATTCCCGAGGCGATTGTCGCGATGCTGGCCTGCGCGCGGTTGGGAATCATGCACAGCGTCGTGTTCGCGGGCTTCACCGCCAAGGCGTTGCAGGCGCGGATTGCTGATGCGGAAGCCAAGCTTCTGATCACCGCCGACGGCCAGTTCCGCCGCGGCAAACCGGCACCGCTGAAAGAATCCGCTGACGAAGCGGTTGGGCAGCCCGATAGCCCCATCGAGCACGTGCTGGTGGTGCGGCGCACCGGGATTGACGTGCCGTGGACCGAGGGCCGCGACCTGTGGTGGCACGACGTCGTAGACGCCGCGGCACCTGAGCACACCCCGGAGCCGTTCGACGCCGAGCAGCCGCTGTTTTTGCTGTACACATCGGGCACCACCGGCAAGCCCAAGGGCATCATGCACACGAGCGGGGGGTTTCTCGCCCAGAGCTCGTACACGCACTACGCCGTCTTCGACATCAAGCCGGAGACCGACGTGTTCTGGTGCACCGCCGATATCGGCTGGGTCACCGGGCACACCTACAGCGTCTACGGCCCGCTTTCCAACGGCGTTTCGCAAGTCATCTACGAAGGCACACCCGACACTCCCAACCAACACCGGCATTTCGAGATCATCGAAAAATACGGCGTCACAATCTATTACGCAGCACCTACGCTGATCCGAACCTTCATGAAGTGGGGCCGCGAAATTCCCGACGCCCATGACCTGTCCAGCCTGCGGCTGCTGGGGTCGGTCGGTGAACCGATCAACCCCGAGGCGTGGCGCTGGTATCGCAACGTCATGGGCGGCGGCCGAACCCCGGTGGTGGACACCTGGTGGCAGACCGAGACCGGGGCGGCCATGATCTCGCCGCTTCCCGGCATCGCTGCGGCCAAACCCGGTTCGGCGATGCGGCCGCTGCCCGGGATCTCGGCCAAGATCGTCGACGATCAGGGCAAGCAACTCGAGCCCGGTCCCGACGAAGGTGAGCATGTCACCGGCTACCTGGTGGTGGACCAGCCGTGGCCGGCCATGCTGCGCGGCATCTGGGGCGACCCGGACCGCTACCGCGAAACCTATTGGTCCCGGTTCGCCGACCAAGGCTGGTATTTCGCCGGCGACAGCGCCCGTTACGACGCCGACGGCGCCATCTGGGTGGTGGGCCGCATCGATGACGTGATGAACGTGTCCGGGCACCGGATCTCCACCGCTGAGGTCGAGTCGGCGCTGGTCGGCCACTCGGGGGTAGCCGAGGCCGCGGTGGTCGGCGCCACCGACGACACCACAGGCCAGGCCATCTGCGCGTTCGTCGTGTTGCAGGCTGACCAACCCGAGGAAGTGGGTGAAGAGATCATCGACGAGCTGAGCGCCCAGGTGGCTCGCGAGATCTCGCCGATCGCCCGGCCGCGCGAAATCCACGTGGTGCCCGAGCTGCCGAAGACCCGCAGCGGCAAGATCATGCGGCGGCTGCTGCGCGACATCGCCGAAAACCGGGAGCTCGGTGACACTTCGACGCTGCTCGACCCGGGCGTGTTCGACGCGATCCGCGCCGCCAAATAACGCCGGGTACCTATGTAGCCGAACCGGTCCCGACCGGGACGAAACCCGCGCCGGGCCGGCCCTTGGCGGCAAGATCGGCCAGCACCGCGTTGATCGACACCACGACGGCCGGGGTGTGCAGCGGAATGTATTTGGTGATGCAGCCCGGCAAGTTTTCGCTGAAAGCGCCGTGGATCATCCCGACCAGCATGCCGTTGGCCGTGACCGGTCCCCCTGAGTCGCCAGGCTGACCGCATAGCTGGGCCACGAGGGTGCCAGGGTCTTGGCCCGGCCCGAAGGTGACACCGCACGACTCGCCGGTGGTGCGGCCGTCTTTGCAGACGACCTGGCCAGCCGCCGGATCCGGTCCGATGCCGTTGACCGGAAAGTTGTTGAAGTTCGCTACCGGGGTCACCTTCGCGGGGTCGAACCGGATGACCGCGTAGTCGAGGCTGTCGTTGCCGGCCACCATGGTGCCCACCGTGCCGCGATCCTGCGCCGCCTCCACGGCGACCACGGCGCCGGGCCCACCGCAGTGCGCGGAGGTGAAACCGGTCAGCGCGCCGGTGTTGTCGGTACCGATGCTGGTCAGCGTGCACGTTGAGTCGCCGTTGACGACGATGCCCGCGCCCCCGCCGAGCGGAACCTTCTCGTCCGCAGCCTGGCTAGTCGCGGCCGGGCCGGCCATCACTAGCAGGACCATGGCCACCATCGCCGCCCCGATACGGCGGTGCGCGCTCTGCAAAGCAACACTCCCGTCGATGAGTCCGGGCCCGAATCCCGAACGCTGCGTCAGTCTAGCGTGACCGCCACGCGCACCGTGCCGACTGCGTGTTCTCATGCGCTGGCCGACTGGGCTCGTCTGATATTGCACCGCATGGCAACATGAACCGCGACAGCAGCGAACCGGGAGGACCGCGTGTGAGCAAGGGCGATCGTAAGAATTCCGGGACCGATGGTCAGCGCAAGGGTGGGGTGCCGAGCACGCTGACCACGATTCCCTTGACGGATCCACACGCCTCGGCCGGCGAGCCGTCGATCGGCAACCTGGTCAAAGAGGCGACAGCCCAGGTATCGACGCTGGTTCGCGCTGAGGTCGCGCTTGCCCGGGCCGAGATCACGCGCGACGTCAAAAAAGGCCTCACCGGTAGCGTCTTCTTCATCTCGGCGCTGGTGGTGCTGTTCTACTCGACGTTCTTTTTCTTCTTCTTTGTTGCCGAGCTGCTCAACACCTGGCTGTGGCGATGGGTTTCCTACCTGATCGTGTTCGGCGTCATGGTCTTCGTCACCGCAGTGCTCGCGCTGTTGGGTTACCTCAAGGTCCGCCGCATCCGCGGGCCGCGCCAGACGATCGAATCTGTGAAGGAAACGCGCACCGCTTTTACCCCCGGCCACGAGAAAGCTGAACCCCGGGCGCTGAGTACGCCCCAAGGCGGGACGCCCGCCGATCCCTCAGGTTGGTAGATGGCGCCACCGGATCCGTCGGTAACCCGTATCGACGGGCCATGGCGCCATCTGGATGTGCATGCCAACGGCATCCGGTTCCACGTCGTCGAGGCAACCGCAGCCGGCCACGACTCGACCACGCCGCCGTCAGCGCGGCCGCTGGTCATCCTGCTGCACGGGTTCGCCTCGTTCTGGTGGTCTTGGCGTCATCAGCTGCGCGGGCTGAGCGGAGCTCGCATTGTCGCGGTCGACCTGCGTGGCTACGGTGGCAGCGACAAGCCGCCTCGCGGCTATGACGGCTGGACGCTCGCCGGCGACACCGCGGGGCTGATCCGCGCGCTCGGGCATTCCTCGGCGACACTGGTCGGTCACGCTGACGGCGGGCTGGTCTGCTGGGCGACCTCCATGCTTCATCCACGGCTGGTGCATGCCATCGCGGTGGTCAGCTCACCGCATCCGGCGGCGCTGCGCAAATCGGCTCTGACACAGCGAGATCAGGCTCGTGCCCTGCTGCCTAGTCTGCTGCGCTACCAGGTGCCGATCTGGCCGGAGCGTGCGCTGACCCGGCACAACGGCGACGAAGTGGAACGGCTGGTGCGCAGCCGTGCCTGCGCGAAATGGCTTGCCTCCGAGGACTTCTCCGAGACCATCGGCCATCTGCGGCTGGCGATCCAGATTCCCTCGGCGGCACACTCGGCGCTGGAATACCAGCGTTGGGCAGTGCGCAGCCAGCTGCGCGACGAGGGGAGGCGGTTCATGAGGTCGATGAGCCGGCAACTGGGCATCCCGGTACTGCACTTGCGCGGCGACGCCGATCCCTACGTGCTGGCCGACTCGGTGGAACGCACACAGCGCTACGCGCCGCATGGCCGTTACGTATCCGTCGGCAGCGTCGGGCATTTCGGCCATGAAGAGGCGCCGGAGGTAGTCAACCGGCACCTGATGCGGTTTCTCGAGCAGGTGCACGGACCCCGGCTCAGGTGACGCAGGCGCCGGTGCCCACGGCCTGGGTGTCGCCGATTCTGGCCAGTTGACCTGCCACCTCTTTGGCCGTCAACACAAAACCGGTGTCTGGGTCGTCGACAGCGGCGCCGAAAACGACGCCGAGCACGTTGCCGTTGAGGTCAATCAGCGGTCCACCCGAATTCCCTTGCTCCACATTGGCTCTGATCGTGTACACCTCGCGGGTGACTGTCGCGTTGCGGTAGATGTCGGGACCGCTGAGCTCGATGATTTCCCGGATCCTAGCCGGGGTTGGCACGAAGTCCCCGCCGCCGGGATAACCCATCACGACCGCGTCGGTACCGGTTTTCGCCGGGCCGTCGGCGAACGCCAGGGGCCCAGCGGGGAGGTTGGGCACGGCGAGGATGGCGATGTCGACCGACGGGTCGTAGGACACCACGGTGGCGTCATACGGGGTGCCGCTGGCGGCGACGGTGACATTGTTGGCGCCGGCCACCACGTGTGCATTGGTCATCACTCGCTGCGGAGATAGCACAAATCCGCTGCCCTCCAACACTTTCTGGCAACTCGGGGCGATGGCGCGCACCTTGACCACACTGGGCTGGGTGGCCGCGACCACCGGGTTGTTGGTCAGTGCGGCGTCCGGTGTCGCGACCGCGACGACGGGGGTGCGGCTGAACGGTTCCAGCACCGCGGGCAGCCCGGAGGTGTTCAGCAGCGACGACATCCGCTTGGGCACCGTTTTGAGCCAGTTGGGGGCGACCTGGTTGACCTGAGCCAGCACCCGCGAACCGCGCACAGCGGCGGCCAGCGCGGGCTGGTCCTTCGACTGGGTCAGCGGTGTGGCCAGCAGCCAGGCCGCGACCAGCACGACTACCAGCTGCAGGGCCACTCCCACGACCGAGTCGAAGAACCGGATCGAGCGGCTGCGGATCGCGCCGCGCACCGCGCGGCCCAGCACCACACCGGCCACCTCGCCGACCACGACCAAGGCCAGGATCAAAAACAGCGCGGCGAACAGCTTCGCCCGCGGGGCGCTGATATGGGTAACGATGTGCGGGGCCAGCAGCACACCGGCGACCGCGCCCAGCATCACGCCGACGAACGACAGCAGCGAGCCCAACGCACCTGAGCGCCAGCCGGAGACGGCGGCGATGAAGGCGACCGCCAGTACGGCGATATCCAGCCACTGCGACGGCGTCATCGAGTTCATCGCGACGGCCCGTCGTCACCGCCGACCAACGCCATCGCCTCGTCCAGCTCCCGCATATTGGTCGTGTCCCAGGGTTTCGCCCAGCCGGCCACGTCGAGCATCGCCGAAATCACTTGGCCAGTGAATCCCCATACCAGCATCTCGTTCAACAGAAACGCCGGTCCGGCGAAGCGGCGGTGCAACGAACTGCGATACACCATCAGCCGATTGGCCGGGTTGATGAAGGCGCGCACCGGAACCCGTGCCACGACCGCGGTTTCGGCCTCGTTCACCACGGCCACCGGGCCCGGGTCGGTTGAGTAGGCCAGCACCGGCACGACGTGGAAGCCCGACGGTGCGATGAAGGTTCGCTCCATCGTCGCAAGCGGGTGAAGCCGGCTGGTGTCGATACCGGTCTCTTCGCGCGCTTCCCGCAGGGCGGTCGCCACCGGCCCGTCGTCGTCGGGATCGGATGCGCCGCCGGGGAATGCCGCCTGGCCCGCGTGGTGGCGCAACGTCGAGGCGCGCACCGTCAACAGCAGGTCGGCCTCGTCGGGCACACCGCCGTCGGCCGGTCCCCACTCTGGTCCGGAGAACAGCACCAGCACCGCCGCGTCGCGGCCGTCGCCGCGCAGCTTCGCCGTCGCTTTGGCGGCGGTCACCATCGCCAGCACGTCGGCCGGCAGGCGGCGGCGAGCCGCGGCGGGAACGTGACCGATGTTGTCGACTAGCGGGCGCAGCCAGGCAGGGCCGACGTCAGGCGTCAGCGAAACCGCTGCGCTCACCGGCGCCTCCCTCATAACGTCAGGGCTGAACTCCGACCGCCGCCGCGATCTCGTCGGCACTGGAGAAAGCTCGCGGCAACGTCTGCGCAACGCTACCGTCCGGGCGCAGTACCACCGTCGCGGGCATCACGTTCGGGACTCGCAGCGCGGCGGCGACCCGGCGGCGGCCGTCCTGCAAAGTCGGCAGCCGCACACCCAGCTCAGTCAACCGCAGCAAGGCGGCAGTCTCGTTCTCGTCCTGATGCACGGTCACCACGGTCACAGCGGACCCGACTCGGCGTTGGTATTCGGCCATCGCAGGCAATTCGGTTGCGCAGGGACCGCACCAGTACGCCCACAGGTTCAGCACGATCCGGCGTCCGGTCAGCGCTCGCGCGGCCTCGACGGCGGTGCCGTCCGCCGCGCATTCCACCACCACCCCGTGCAACGTGACCGGTCCGGGATCGCCGGTGCCGGTCGGGCAGGGCGGCAGAGCGGCGCGCTGACGAGGCCCGGCCAGCGCCGCGGCGGTGTCGGCGTCACGGTGTTCGCGGCCGGCGCTCGACGGTCCGGAGGCCGGCCAGGAGCCCCCGGGATGCGACGAGCTGTGGCGCAGTGCGAGCACCAGCGCTGCGATCAGCACGACCACCACCGCCAGGATCGCGATGGTCCAGCGGGTGCTGCGGCCGGCAAGCGCGCTCATCACGGCCGGGTCTACAGGCCGGCGAGCGCCAACAGATGCTCCTTCTCGGGGCCTTGCACCAGCGCGGCCGCTACCGGCGGCTCGGTGGGACCGGTCCCATAGGACGGGCAGTCCTTGGCCAGCACGCACACTCCGCACGCCGGTTTGCGGGCGTGGCACACCCGGCGGCCGTGAAAGATCACCCGGTGACTCAGGTCGGTCCATTCGCTGCGTTCGATGAGCGCGCCGACGGCGTGCTCCACCTTGACCGGGTCTGTCTCCGAGGTCCAGCGCCACCGCCGCACCAGCCGCAGGAAGTGGGTGTCGACGGTGATCCCCGGGACGCCGAACGCGTTGCCCAGGATCACGTTGGCGGTTTTACGGCCGATGCCCGGCAGCGAGACCAGTTCCTCCATGGTGGCCGGAACCTCGCCGTCGAACCGCTCGACCAGCTCTTGGCCGAGGCGGATCAGCGAGGACGCCTTGTTGCGGTAGAAACCAGTGGGGCGGATGAGGTTTTCCAGTTCTTCGCGGTCTGCCTGCGCGTAGTCCAGCGCGGATCGGTACTTGGCGAACAGCGCTGGGGTCGTCAGGTTCACCCGCTTGTCGGTGCTCTGCGCGGACAAGATCGTTGCCACCGTGAGCTCAAGCGGTGTGCTGAAATCCAATTCGCAGTACACGTGCGGAAACGCTTCTGCCAGTTTGCGATTCATTCGGCGAGCCCGTCGCACCAACGCGGTGCGGCTCTCCGAGGCCCAGCGCCGGTCCGAGGCGGCGGCCGGTACGGCTGCTGCTGGGGCGGAGCGCCGAGAACTCTTACCCGCGGTCACCTTCGACAGAGTACTGATTTGTAATCTCACTGAGATCTTCGCCGTGTTTACTTGCACCTTGTGTCTTGGTTGCTCGTGGCTTTTGTCCCGGCGTTGATGATGCTGGCGACGTTCGGGCTGGGCCGGCTCGAAGCAAGCTTGGCCAACGACACCGTGACCGCGAAGGACGTCGCTGACTTTCTCGACCAGGCCGAGCCCGACGACGTGAGCACCTTGGCCCGAGAAGGCATGCCGGAGGCGTTGAACCACATGCATCGTCGCCTCGGCGAGCACATCGGCGAGGCACCGGTTGCATCAGTGAGCCGAAACAAGCACTACGCCGACCCCTTCTACCGGGCGGCGTTCGCTATCGCCGACGATCCGGGCTTGCCCACGCACCGGCATCGCCATTCGCGAGCCAATCCGCAATTTAGTCCGACTCGGCATGCCAATCCTGTGTAGCGTTGGCACGTCGAACAAATGGCCTACCTTTAGACTTAACCTCATTAACCGGTTAGAGGTTGGCCAGCCTGGCGACAATGCGGGCCGTTAGCGGCGCGAGGCGAAGCCAGGTACTCGATTGGTGCCAAAGACCGCCAATGACATTGAAAAGAGCTTAAGGGGCAACGTGGACGAGATCCTGGCGAGGGCCGGAATCTTCCAGGGGGTCGAACCCAGCGCCGTCGCCGCGCTGACCAAACAATTACAGCCCGTCGACTTCCCCCGCGGACACACGATTTTCGCGGAAGGGGAGCCGGGCGATCGGCTGTACATCATTATTTCCGGAAAGGTGAAAATCGGCCGACGCTCACCCGACGGCCGGGAGAATCTGCTGACGATCATGGGCCCGTCGGACATGTTCGGCGAATTGTCGATCTTCGACCCTGGGCCGCGGACGTCCAGCGCGACCACCATTACCGAGGTGCGGGCGGTGTCGATGGACCGCGACGCGCTGCGGTCGTGGATCGCCGATCGCCCCGAGATCGCCGAGCAGCTGCTGCGGGTGCTGGCCCGACGGCTGCGCCGCACCAACAACAACCTGGCCGACCTGATCTTCACCGATGTGCCGGGCCGCGTCGCCAAGCAGCTGCTGCAGCTGGCCCAACGGTTCGGAACCCAGGAAGGCGGGGCGATGCGGGTCACCCACGACCTGACGCAGGAGGAGATCGCCCAGCTGGTGGGCGCGTCCCGCGAGACCGTGAACAAGGCACTGGCCGATTTCGCCCACCGCGGCTGGATTCGCCTGGAGGGCAAGAGCGTGCTGATCTCCGACTCAGAACGGCTTGCTCGCCGAGCGAGGTAAGCGCGCGCGTAGCGCGGGCGCAACCGAGCGAGCATCCAGCCCCAGCGCGAGGTAAGCGCGCGCGTAGCGCGGGCGCAACCGAGCGAGCATCCAGCCCCGGCGCGAGGTAAGCGCGCGCGTAGCGCGGGCGCAACCGAGCGAGCATCCAGCCCCGGCGCGAGGTAAGCGCGCGCGAGATTGCATCCAGGGTCGTGATTTCGGCGAGTTCACAGCCCTACGCGCAATCTCAGCGGCGCAGATAATTTAGCTGAGCCTGCACCGACCACTCGGCGGCGTCCCAGAGTTCTTCGCTGACGTCCGTATATACGTGTTCGACGATCTGACGTGCGCTGGCGTCGTCGCCGAGATCGGCTAGCGCAGAGCGGACCTGGTCCAGTCGCTGTTCGCGGTGCGCCAGGTATTCCGATGCAACGGACGCCAAGTCGGGCAGTTCCGGGCCGTGGCCGGGCAGCACGGTACGCCGGCCCAGGCCCTGCAGCCGACGCAACGACTCGAGATAGTCACCCAGGTCGCCGTCTTCGGTGTCGATGACGGTGGTGCCACGGCCCAGCACGGTGTCACCGGTCAGCACGGCGTCGTCGAGCACGAACGACAGCGAATCGGCGGTATGGCCCGGCGTGGCCAGCACGGTGATCGTCAGCCCGGCGGCATCGATCACGTCCCCGTCGGTCAAGTGCCCGCCGAGCCCGCGCAAAAATCCACTGCCCACCGCACGCACCACCGCGCCGGTCGCGTCGACCAGCTTGTCGATGCCGTCGATGTGGTCACCGTGCCGATGGCTGATCAGCACCAGCGGGATGCGACCCAGCGCGGCGACCCGGGCAATGTGCTCGTCGTCGTCGGGACCGGGATCGACGATCACCAACTCGTCGCTGCCCGGACCGCGCAGCACCCAGGTATTGGTGCCCTCCAGCGTCAGCAATCCGGGATTGTCGGCCAGCAGCACCGACGCCGTCGCGGTGACCGGCCGCAGCCGGCCGTACGCGGGATGGGTCAGCGCCTCGTCGGCCACCGCCGTCACCCGACCTCGACGACCAACTCGATTTCCACCGGCGCGTCCAGCGGCAGCTCCGATACGCCGACCGCCGAGCGCGCATGTGCCCCGTTATCGCCGAACACTTCGCACAGCAGCTCTGAAGCCCCGTTGACCACGCCGGGTTGGCCATGGAATCCGGGCGCCGATGCGACGAAGCCGACCAGCTTGACCACCCGGGTCACCGCGTCGATGCCGACCAGCGAATGTATTGCCGCCAGCGCGTTGAGCGCGCACATCCGTGCCAGCGCATTGGCTTGCTCGGGGCTGACCTGGCTGCCGACCTTGCCGCTGCCTGCCAGTTTTCCGGCCTGCATCGGCAGCTGGCCTGCTGTGAAGACCAGGTGGCCGGTGCGCACGGCCGGGACGTATGAAGCCAGTGGCCGCGCCACTTCTGGGAGCGTGATGCCGAGCTCTTCAAGCCGGGCGGAGGCGGTCACTTAGGCCGCTTCAGATAGGCGACATGCTGCTCGCCGGTCGGCCCGGGCAGCACGGAAACCAGCTCCCACCCGTCGGCGCCCCATTGGTCGAGGATTTGTTTGGTGGCGTGTGTCAACAGTGGAACGGTGACGTACTCCCATGCGGTCGGTTGCGTCATAGATCGAGCTTATCGGTCGGGTTGCGGTCACCTCGGGCTAGCATGCGGTGGTGGGGAGCACACCAAGCGGCGGGCGTTCACTCGGCTGGCCATCGCGGCTGGAGAAAGCGCGTTTGCACTTCGTGACCGGTAAGGGTGGTACGGGCAAGTCGACGATCGCTGCGGCGCTGGCGTTGACGCTCGCATCCGGCGGGCGCAAGGTGCTTCTGGTGGAAGTCGAAGGGCGCCAAGGGATTGCGCAACTGTTCGACGTTCCGCCGCTGCCCTACGAGGAAGTCAAGATCGCGACCGCCGAACACGGCGGCCAAGTCAACGCGCTCGCCATCGACATCGAGGCCGCGTTCCTGGAATACCTCGACATGTTCTACAACCTCGGCATCGCCGGCCGGGCGATGCGACGCATCGGGGCCATCGAGTTCGCCACGACGATCGCGCCGGGTCTGCGCGACGTGCTGCTCACCGGAAAGATCAAGGAGTCGGTGGTTCGGGTCGACAAGAATCGCCAACCCGTCTATGACGCGGTGGTCGTCGACTCGCCGCCCACTGGGCGCATCGCGCGATTCCTCGACGTCACCAAGGCCGTCGCCGATCTCGCCAAAGGCGGCCCGGTGTATTCGCAAAGCGAGGGCGTGGTGCGGCTGCTGCACTCCGATCAGACCGCGATCCATCTGGTCACATTGCTTGAGGCGCTGCCGATACAGGAAACGTTGGAAGCGATCGACGAACTGAGCCAGCTGAATTTGCCCATCGGCAGCGTGATCGTCAACCGCAACATTCCGGCCTACCTCGAGCCCGACGACCTGGCCAAGGCCGCCGAGGGCGTTATTGACGCCGACGCGGTGCGGGCCGGTTTGGCCAGGGCGGGAATCCACCTCAACGACGCCGACTTCGCGGGCTTGCTCACCGAGACCATCCAGCACGCCATCCGGATCACAGCGCGCGCCGAGAGCGCAGAGCAGCTCGACGAACTCAACGTCCCGCGGTTGGAGTTGCCCACCATCACCGACGGGGTCGATCTCGGCAGTCTGTACGAGCTGTCGGAAAGCCTTGCCAGACAGGGGGTTCGATGAGCGCTAAGCCACCCACCTTGGACATCGGCGCCATCCTGGCGGATACCACCAACCGGGTTGTCGTCTGCTGTGGCGCCGGCGGTGTTGGCAAGACCACCACCGCCGCGTCGATGGCGCTGCGGGCAGCGGAGTACGGGCGCACCGTGGTGGTGCTGACCATCGATCCCGCCAAGCGATTGGCACAGGCGCTTGGGATCCAGGATCTTGGCAATGCGCCGCAACGTGTTCCGCTGGCCCCAGAGGTGCCCGGTGAGCTGTACGCGATGATGCTCGACATGCGCCGCACCTTCGACGAGATGGTGGTCCAGTATTCCGGACCTGAACGGGCACAAGGGATTCTGGACAACCAGTTCTATCAGACCGTCGCCACGTCGCTTGCCGGGACCCAGGAGTACATGGCGATGGAGAAACTCGGTCAGCTGTTGAGCCAGGACCGGTGGGACCTGGTGGTGGTCGACACTCCCCCGTCGCGCAATGCGCTTGACTTCCTGGATGCGCCAAAACGGTTGGGCAGCTTCATGGATAGCCGACTGTGGCGGCTGCTGCTGGCACCAGGCCGGGGGATCGGCAGACTGGTCACCGGGGTGGTCGGCCTTGCGATAAAAGCCATGTCCACCATCCTCGGTTCCCAGATGCTTTCGGACGCAGCGGCTTTCGTTCAATCCTTGGATGCAACCTTCGGTGGCTTTCGGGAGAAGGCGGACCGCACCTACGCGCTGCTGAAGCGGCGGGGCACCCAGTTCGTGGTGGTGTCGGCGGCGGAACCGGATGCGCTGCGTGAAGCGGCGTTCTTCGTCGACCGGCTGTCGCGGGAACAGATGCCGCTAGCCGGGCTCATCTTGAACCGCACGCACCCGATGTTGAGTGCACTACCGGCCGAACGCGCTGTCGACGGCACCGAAATGTTGGAGGCAGCCGAACCCGACGACTCGACGGCGTTGGCCACCGCGGTGCTGCGCATCCACGCTGAGCGGGCCCTGATCGCCAAACGGGAGATCCGGTTGCTGTCGCGATTCACCGGTGCCCATCCGCACGTGCCGATCATCGGGGTGCCGTCGCTGCCGTTCGAGGTCTCGGACCTCGAGGCGCTACGGGCACTCGCTGACCAGATGACTTCGGTCGGTAATGACGCGGGCCGGGCCACCGCCGGCTAGCGAGGCTGTGGGAACTGACTTAGCCAGCGTTGCGGTGCTTGCGCTGGGCGGCGAAGAATTCTGCCCACGACACCACCTCGGGGTGTTGCTTCAGGAGGGCGCGGCGCTGGCGTTCGGTCATCCCGCCCCAGACCCCGAACTCGACGCGGTTGTCCAGGGCGTCGGCCCCGCACTCCAACATCACCGGGCAATGGCGGCAGATCACCGCCGCCTTGCGCTGGGCGGCGCCACGGACAAATAGTTCGTCCGGGTCGGCCGCGCGACATAAAGCCTTGGATACCCAGGCGATACGGGACTCGGCATCAGTGCGGACAGTGTTATGTGCGGGTGCTGTGCTCGTTTTGCGCGCAGCGGACCGAGTAGCTGACACCAGCGCTCCCTTCCCTCAGGCCGCCGCTCCTTGACGACCCCCACCACCTGGTGCGGCCAGAGTGCGATCTACGCCACACTATGTACGTCGGTGTTACCTGTATCTCACCGTGTGTCTAAGTTAGGTGGTCAGGTCCCATTTGCGCAACAGTTCAATATCACCTTTTTTGGGACGGTCGTGCCGTCCGATCATGAAGAAGGCCGGAATGGCACGTGGACGCGCCGATCTTGAGCCGACCCGTGCGGCCGGGTGACAATATCGCCGAGGCCGTCGGCACCCCGGCCCTGAGCCGCTGCTGGCGGGCTTACCCGGAACCGTCGCTACTGTAGTACCCATGTCGGAGCGCCCTTCGACCGGCATCACGGTCCTCAAGCTGGCCGGATGCTGTCTGCTGGCCGCCGTCGTCGTCGCGGCGCTGCTATTCCCGATCGCCGGCGGCATCGGCCTGATGTCCAACCGGGCTTCCGAGGTCGTCGCCAACGGCTCCGCCCAGCTCGTCCAGGGCGATGTGCCCGCGGTGACCACCATGGTGGACGCGAAGGGCAACACCATCGCGTGGCTGTACTCGCAGCGGCGGTTCGAGGTGCCCAGCGACAAAATCGCCAACACGATGAAGCTGGCAATCGTCTCGATCGAGGACAAGCGGTTTGCCGAACACAACGGTGTGGACTGGAAGGGCACGCTCACCGGGCTGGCAGGTTATGCGTCCGGCGACGTCGACACCCGCGGTGGCTCGACGATCGAGCAGCAGTACGTGAAGAACTACCAGTTGTTGGTGCTCGCCCAGACCGACGCCGAGAAGCGCGCGGCCGTGGAAACCACGCCGGCGCGCAAGCTCCGCGAGATCCGGATGGCGCTGACGTTGGACAAGACGTTCTCCAAGCCGGAGATCTTGACCCGGTATCTGAACCTGGTCTCGTTCGGCAATGGAGCATTCGGCGTCCAGGACGCCGCCCAGACGTATTTCGGTGTCAACGCCTCGGAGCTGAACTGGCAGCAGGCGGCGCTGCTGGCCGGGCTGGTGCAGTCCACGAGCGCACTGAACCCGTACACCAACCCAGAAGGCGCGCTGGCCCGTCGAAACCTGGTGCTGGACACCATGATCGAGAACCTGCCGCAAGAGGCTGACGCGCTGCGCGCCGCCAAAGCGCAGCCGCTGGGGATCTTGCCGCAACCCAACGAGCTGCCCAGGGGCTGCATCGCGGCCGGCGATCGCGCCTTCTTCTGTGACTACGTGCAGGCGTATCTGGCGCGGGCCGGGATCAGCAAGGAGCAAGTCGCCAGGGGTGGCTATCTGATTCGCACCACGCTGGACCCCGACGTGCAGGCGCCGGTCAAGCAGGCGATCGACAGCATCGCCAGCCCAGATCTGGATGGCATCGCCAGCGTGATGAGCGTGATCAGACCGGGGAAGAACTCGCACAAAGTGCTGGCTATGGCCAGCAACCGCAGATACGGGCTCAACACCGACGCCGGTGAAACCATGCGGCCCCAGCCGTTCTCGCTCGTCGGCGACGGCGCCGGATCGATCTTCAAGATCTTCACCACCGCCGCCGCGATGGAGATGGGCATGGGCATCAACACCCAGCTCGAGGTCCCGGGCAGGTTCCAGGCCAAGGGCATGGGAAGCGGCGGCGCCAAGGGCTGCCCGAAGGAAACCTGGTGTGTGGTCAACGCCGGCAGTTACCGGGGCTCGATGAACGTGACCGACGCGCTCGCCACCTCGCCGAACACCGCGTTCGCCAAGCTGATCTCGATGATCGGGGTGCCACGCGCGGTGGACATGGCGGTTCGGCTCGGGCTGCGCTCCTACGCCGACCCGGGCACCGCCCGCGACTACGATCCCGACAGCAACGAAAGCCTCGCCGACTTCATCAAGCGGCAGAACATCGGCTCGTTCACCCTGGGCCCGTTCGAGCTCAACGCCTTGGAACTGTCCAACGTCGCCGCGACGCTGGCGTCGGGCGGGGTCTGGTGCCCGCCGAACCCGATCGACAAGCTCATCGACCGCGACGGCAATGAGGTCGCCGTCAACACCGAGCCCTGCGATCAGGTGGTGCCCGAGGGGCTGGCCAACACGCTGGCCAACGCGATGAGCAAGGACAGCCAGGGCGGGGGCACGGCGGCGGGTTCAGCCGCGGCGGCGGGCTGGAACCTGCCGATGTCCGGCAAGACCGGCACCACCGAGGCCCACCGGTCGTCGGGCTTCGTCGGCTTCACGAACCAGTACGCGGCGGCCAACTACATCTACGACGATTCCAGCTCGCCGTCGGACCTGTGCTCCTTCCCGCTGCGACGCTGTGGCAACGGTGATCTGTTCGGTGGTAACGAGCCGGCCCGCACCTGGTTCACCGCGATGAAGCCGATCGCCACGAAATTCGGCGACGTGAAACTTCCACCGATCGATCCCCACTACGTCGACGGCGGTCCCGGCTCGCGGGTGCCGAGTGTCGCGGGTCTTGACGTGGATGAGGCACGCCAGCGTCTGAAAGAGGCCGGGTTCCAGGTCGCGGACCAGCCGACCCCCATCAACAGCAGTGCAAAGTACGGCGAAGTGGTGGGCACGTCGCCGAGCGGGCAGACCATCCCCGGTTCGGTGATCACCATTCAGACCAGCAACGGCATCCCGCCGGCCCCGCCTCCGCCGGAAAACGGGCCCGCTCCAGTCGGCTCCACAACCGTGGAGATACCGGGCTTGCCGCCGATCACCATCCCGCTACTGGGACCGCCGCCGCCGGCCGAGCCGCCGCCACCGCCATAGCCTTAGGGGGCGCTTGGCGCGCTGGCAATTGGCGAACGGCAGTAGGCTGCCTGCATGCCTGCCGCTTGGAAAACCACCGGCGCCGTCGCGCTCGGCTCGGCCGTCGCCGGCGTAGGTTATGGATCGATCATCGAGCGCAACGCGTTCGTCCTGCGTGAGTTGACCATGCCGGTGTTGACGCCCGGCTCGTCGCCGCTGCGGGTGCTGCACATCAGCGACATCCACATGCGGCCCCACCAGCGCCGCAAGCAGGCGTGGCTGCGTGAACTGGCCGCCTGGGAGCCTGATCTGGTGGTCAACACCGGCGACAACCTGGCGCACCCCAAGGCGGTGCCCGCGGTCGTCCAAACGCTGGGCGACCTGCTGTCGCTGCCGGGCGTGTTCGTGTTCGGCAGCAACGACTACTTCGGGCCGCGGCCGAAGAACCCGCTGAACTACCTGACCAACCCGGGCCATCGCATCCACGGCGAGCCGCTGCCCTGGCAGGATTTGCGGGCGGCGTTCACCGAGCGCGGCTGGCTCGACCTCACCCACAACCGCCGCGAGTTCGAGGCGGCGGGCCTGCATATCGCGGCCGCCGGGGTTGACGACCCGCACATCGACCGCGACCGCTACGACACGATCGCCGGTCCGGCCAGCCCGGCGGCGAATCTGCGGCTGGGGCTGACTCATTCGCCGGAGCCGCGTGTCCTGGACCGCTTCGCCGCGGACGGCTACCAGCTGGTGATGGCCGGGCATACGCACGGCGGGCAGGTGTGCCTGCCGTTCTACGGGGCTGTCGTCACCAACTGTGGTCTGGACCGGTCCCGGGTGAAAGGACCGTCGCGCTGGGGTGCGAGCATGCGGCTGCATGTGTCGGCGGGGATCGGTACCTCGCCGTATGCGCCGCTGCGGTTCTGCTGCCGGCCGGAAGCCACGCTGCTGACGTTGATTGCGACGCCGACGGGCGGTCGCGACTCGAGTCGCACGCGCGGCCGCTCGCAGCCGACCGCTTCGGTGCATTGACGCAACAGACCCGTGTCGCGGTTCGCGGCGGGTCACGCGACTGGACCGACAACGCGATCCGGCTGATCGAGGCCGACGCCCGTCGTAGTGCCGACACCCACCTGCTGCGGTATCCGCTGCCGACGGCCTGGGCTGGCGACGTCGATGTCACGCTGTATCTCAAAGACGAGACCACGCACATCACCGGCAGCCTCAAACACCGGTTGGCGCGGTCGCTGTTCCTCTACGCGCTGTGCAACGGGTGGATCGGCGAGAACACTACTGTGGTCGAGGCGTCGTCAGGCTCCACGGCGGTGTCGGAGGCGTACTTCGCGGCGCTGCTGGGCTTGCCGTTCATCGCGGTGATGCCGGCGTCGACCAGCGCTGCAAAAGTAGCCTTGATCGAATCAGAAGGCGGGCGTTGCCATTTCGTCGAGCACGCCAGCCAGATCTATGCCGAGGCGGAACGCGTCGCAAACGACACCGGCGGTCATTATCTCGATCAGTTCACTAATGCCGAGCGCGCCACCGACTGGCGGGGCAACAACAACATCGCCGAGTCCATCTTTGTCCAGATGCGGGAGGAACAACATCCCGTCCCGGATTGGATCGTGGTCGGGGCGGGCACCGGGGGCACCAGCGCGACGATCGGCCGTTACATCCGCTACCGGCGCCACGCCACTCGGCTGTGCGTCGTCGACCCGGAGAATTCGGCGTTCTTTCCTGCCTACGCCGAATGCCGCTATGACGCCGTGGTCACCGGCTCGTCGCGCATTGAGGGGATCGGGCGCCCGCGCGTCGAGCCGTCGTTTCTGCCGGGAGTGGTCGACCGGATGGTCTCGGTGCCGGATGCCGCGTCGATCGCGGCCGCCCGCCATGCCAGCGTGATTTTGGGCCGCCGGGTCGGCGCGTCGACGGGAACGAATCTGTGGGGCGCTTTCGGTTTACTTGCTGAGATGGTCGGCAAAGGGCGCAGTGGTTCGGTGGTCACGCTGCTCGCGGACAGCGGGGACCGCTACACCGACACTTACTTCTGCGACGAGTGGGTTACCGCGCAGGGCCTCGACCCGACTGAGCCCGCGGCGACGCTGTCGAAGTTCGAACGCTCCTGCCGCTGGGATTGATCCCATACATCGTCGACTTCGCTCTCAGGTGCCGTCACCAACAACCACAGCACCGCAAGCCCGAGCAAGCCACCGAATACCACGGCGCCCAAGACGGTCATGACCTTCTCGCTTCCCATGCGTCGACACTGCTTTGCTTAATTAGTCTGCTCAACACCACCGACAGAACCCCTGTTCCACGCCGAATTGTGGGGCATATCGCCAGCCGCTACCCGGTGTGAGCTGGGGCACGCCAGGAATACCAACTGAAGTCGGGTACCCGTCGCTTGCCGGGCCGAACCGACTTCACGTCGCGGTTTGGCCAGCCGACGGGCCGGTGCGATAGTCTGTCGTGGCTTCATGCGGGGTGTGGCGCAGCTTGGTAGCGCGCTTCGTTCGGGACGAAGAGGCCGTGGGTTCAAATCCCGCCACCCCGACCCTCTCGACGAACGCGGCGGACTGTAGAAATTGTGGGCACGGCGGGGGCACGGGGCGGTAACAAAACCGGCTCGGGCGACGGAGGTCGGTTGCACGGCCGAGTTCAATCCATCACGCTCAGCGTCATGCGCGACCGAGATGCCATCGACTCAGAACTACGACTACTGGCCGCCGTGCGCCGCTCAATCCGCGAGCACGGTATGGAGTCGACTAGTCGTCTCGTCGACGAATTGCTCGATGAACGGCTAGCACATCGCGTACGGGTCGGCTAGGACCCGGCAATCGAGACCCTAACCGAGTGCGAACGGTTGGCGTCCGTGGTGGAAGGCGACAGGCTTGCGATGAGACATGACACGATTGCCGGTACGGCTGAGCATGCTGGTTCAGCAATGAGCACCAGCGACACGCAGGCCGCCCTGCGCCAATCGCGGCGGCTACCTACTCTATGGGGCAAATACGCCAGCATCCTTTTGGCGGCCGGTGCCGACGCTGAGGAGGCAGGCGTCGACGTTGCGCTCACTCCCAACGACGCCCGCGAGCTGGCGAGCGCACTACTCGCCGCTGGCAAAGCGTGCGGCGAGGACGAATCTCATCGGACCCCAAGTAGCAATCCAAACCTGCCTATTGTGGCGGCAGCCTATTCGAGGCTAACCGCAGCCGTTGAAGATGCGCAAAACACCGAAGCTCAACAGATAACGGTCGCCACAACCGACGTCGACGTTCTGCTTACCTTCGCACAGATGCTCTACCAAGAGATCAAATCGCGCGCCCGAGAATCGGCAGGCACCCATCACCTTTGCGCCTATGCGGAGAATCCCCCGCCATCGGAAACTGGTTTCTGGCATGGCCAACGCCGATAATCATGATGGCTGACTTGCCCACACGGAGCCGATCGCCAAGTGCTGCAGATGCCCACTGGCGGCGAGCCCTTGACCGCACGGGCAGCTGGCGTCTGGCACCGCCTGGACTACGCGTAATTCGGTGTCTTATGGTGGCGCAAGTGTCTCAAGAAATGGGGCTAAGAAGGGTGCAATGAAACAGCTCTGTGATGATCTACGCGAATTCGCCGTTCAGGTGCGTCAGATCGGGTTCTCCCTGAATGGGGGCGTCGGTGAGTGGGAATGCCTCGATCTCAGTGAACGCATGCTCGCCGCAGTAAAACAAGCTGAGACCAGAATGGTCAGCTAAATCCATTCCTGCTTTGGCAAAGATCTTCCCCTCGCCCAAGGGTGTAGCAAAACTTCGGGGGGTTGGACACCAGCCGCACAAATAGCCGGCGCGGTCCAGACATCGCGGTACCACGCCATTGTGGCCCGTCCACATTCCTGAGCTATTACCAAGGGCTGCAATGGTTTAGCCTTGCGCCCATTCCCTCTGGCACACGGCACACTGCCGGATTATGGCCGCCCATGCGGGGTCGCCCTCACCCGGCGTACGGAATAGATGAGCAGTAGCTTCCCCGCAGCCGGGACACGCAGAAACCGCCCTAAACGGTTCCGGCGCTTGGGATGCCATGAGGCAGCGGTTCTCCTCGGCGGTAAAAGCCAGCACGTCCGAGGGTCGCGGCTGCGGATCGTCCAACGGCGGGTCACCCCACCAGACCCGGGCACACAACACCGACGTCATCAAAAGCACGCCGGTGGACATTGCCGCCACTGATGTCACCTGAGGGATCAAGGCGGCCGTGATGCCAGCGACGACGCCCAGCGCGAAGCACGTCACGCTGAGGTGACGGGCCAGCCGTCGCCCGCCCCGATTCATTTCCTCCCAGTCGGCAGTCGCCTCCTGGCGTTGGGCGAGGTCAACCAGGGTAGGGTGCCGCCAGGCCCATGACGCGGCCATGCGGCAAAGTGTAATCCGCGGCGAACGTCGTGGGGGGCGCAGAAGGCTGAACCGTAACTTGTCTAGTCGCCGTCGGTCGCGAGTCGCCGTCTAAGACCACCAACTGGTGGGTAATACCTCTCCTGGATGTCCGGCTGCGACTGAGGAAGAGGTGTGCGATGGCAAGCGCCATGGTTGCCGACTACGTGTTGGAACGGCTGCGTGATTGGGGAGTCGAGAAGGTTTTCGCGTACGCGGGTGACGGGATCAACGGCCTGCTGGCGGCCTGGGGCCGCGCCGAGAACAAACCGAAGTTCGTGCAGGCCCGGCACGAGGAAATGTGCGCGTTCGAGGCGGTCGGTTACGCGAAGTTCAGCAACAAGCTCGGCGTATGCGCCGCAACATCGGGCCCTGGCGCGATCCATCTGCTCAACGGCCTTTACGACGCCAAGCTCGACCGAGTACCGGTGCTCGCGATCGTCGGCCAGACCAACCGCAGCGCGATGGGCGGCTCCTATCAGCAAGAAGTCGACCTCATCAGCCTCTACAAGGACGTGGCCAGCGATTACGTCCAAATGGTGACGGTGCCCGAGCAGCTGCCCAACGTGCTGGACCGTGCCATCCGCACCGCGCTTACCAGGCGCACGGTAACCGCGGTGATCATCCCCGCTGACGTGCAGGAGCTGGAGTATTCGCCGCCGCCACACGAATTCAAATATGTGCCTTCCAGCCTTGGGTTTGAGTGGCCGGACGTCGAGCCCTCGCAGCAGGGACTGCAGAAGGCGGCCGACGTGCTCAACGCTGGAGAACGCGTCGCCATGCTTGTCGGCTGCGGCGCCCGCGGCGCCATCAAGGAGGTCACCGAGATCGCCGAGCTCCTCGGCGCCGGAGTCGCCAAGCCGCTGCTGGGCAAGGACGTCCTATCCGATGAATTGCCGTGGGTGACCGGTTCGATCGGGCTGCTGGGCACCCGTCCCAGCTATGAGCTGATGCGCGACTGCGACACCCTGCTCACCGTCGGCTCGAGTTTCCCCTACACACAGTTCCTTCCACCGTTCGGCCAAGCGCGCGGCGTGCAGATCGACATCGACCCCGCCCTGATCGGCATGCGGTACCCGAACGAGGTCAACCTTGTCGGTGACGCCGCGGCGACGCTGCGCGCGCTGATACCGCTGATCCAGCGCAAGTCCGACCGTTCGTGGCGGGAAACGATCGAAAAGAATGTGCAGCGTTGGTGGGAAACCATGGCGATGGAAGCCGACGTGTCGGCCGATCCGATCAACCCGATGAAGCTGTTCGCCGAGCTGTCGCCGAAGCTGCCCGACAACGCCATCGTTACCGCCGACTCCGGCTCGGCGGCGAACTGGTATGCGCGGCAACTGAAGTTCCGCGGCGACATGCGCGGTTCGCTGTCGGGAAACCTGGCCACGATGGGCCCCGGTGTGCCCTACGGCATCGGCGGCAAGTTCGCCAACCCCGACCGACCGGTGATCGTGTTCGCCGGCGACGGCGCGATGCAGATGAACGGGATGGCGGAGCTGATCACGATCGCGCACTACTGGAGGGAGTGGAGCGATCCTCGGCTGATCGTCGCTGTGCTGCACAACAACGACCTCAACCAGGTGACGTGGGAGATGCGGGCCATGGGTGGCGCGCCGAAATTCCCTGAGTCGCAGACGCTTCCGAGCGTGGACTACGCGGGGTTTGCCGCCAGCCTAGGCTTGGGCTCGGCGACGTTGTCCGATCCCGGCCAGGTTGCATCGGCATGGGATCAGGCGCTGCGGGCTGACCGTCCTACGGTGCTCGACGTGCACTGCGATCCGAACATCCCGCCGGTGCCGCCGCACGCAACCTTCGATCAGATGAAAGACGCTGCTACGGCAGTGCTTAAAGGCGACCAGGACGCGTTCGGCATCCTCAAGGAAGGCATTAAGGTCAAAGCTCAGGAGTTCCTGCCACACCGCGACAAGAGCCGCACGTGAGCTATAGCCTTGCACCACAGACGATTTGCGCTTAGAAGGGTGGTGCTTCGTCGGGGTCACTGAATGGTGCGGCTCGGGCGAGGCGGTCGTCGCGGTTGCGGTTGCGTTCCATGGTGATTCGTCGTGATCGCTCTTGGGCGCGGGTGCGCCGTCGGGTGGGGATCATCGCCGTGCGCTCACCACAGCGCTCTTTGGGCAGTGGCACCGGTTCGGGCAGCTCGCCTGTCGGTGCGGTCAGCGCGGGAAACAGGATAGCGCTGCCCGGCGTAGTGACGTAGCTGCGCCCATCCGGCAGCCGCCAAATTACTGTCCCATCAGCGAGCTGCTCGTCGCGCCATCCCCAGAAAGTCTTGAGCAAGTGATGCTTTCGGCATAAAGCCTTCAAATTCGAGGCGTGGGTGGCACCACCATCGGCGTACGGGACGGTGTGGTCGAGATCGCAAAACACCGCGGGCTGATTGCAGCCCGGTGCCCGGCAGGTCAGATCCCGGCACCGCACGAACTCCGCCAACTTCGCCGACGGCACATAACGGGCTTCCGGTTCGGCGTCCAGCGGATGCATCACCGGACACAGCCGCGCGGACTTGGCTAATTCGGCGATCACCTCGGCCGGAATCAGCCCATCAGCGCCGGCCATAAACCCTGGCGTGTTACCCGTCCCGTCGACGGTCGCCTGCTCGGCGACGACATGAATCACCGTGGTCTGGGGCCGATTATCAGCCTTGGTCGTCGCACAATCGCGCCGTCCGCAGGTGCACCCCAGCCGATCAGCGCCAGCCACCAGCGCATCGAGCGCATCGGCGCGCCGCTGAGCGCGGGTACGCGGATCAGCGGCACACACCGTGCCCGCCAAGTCATCCAACCGCCGATCCAGCGCCCGCCCGGTGCTGGCGAACACATTGCCATACACCTCGGCGATTCCCGGCTGCGATTCACACACATCCAGATAGCGGTCCTGGACTTCTTTCTTCGTGCGGCGCACCGCGTCCGGATCATGGCGGGCCACGATCACATCTACCCGCATCGCCAAGCTGGAGCGGCTCAACCCCGCCCAGCGCGGCGCGCGCACCGCCAGCTGCGCATCCACTGCCGCCATGGCTGTGGCGTCGGTGATCAGCGCGGTGCGATTAGCGATGGTGTTAAACATCGGGTAGTTGATATTCCCGGCCACCAGGCACTGGCCCAGTTTGGGTAGCCGCTCGCGCAGTATTAGC